>DATMEI010000024.1:0-4749 GCA_035556995.1 Streptomyces sp. | reverse complement strand
CGCTTGGGGTCCGGCGCCTGCAGGGAGTAGGGCGGGATCGCCTGCCAGCCTGCGCTGCGGGGGCCGCTGCCCGAGGAGGCGCAGGCGGGCGCCAGCGCAAGCGCCGCCGCGGCGCCGCCGGTGCGCAGCAGGTGCCGGCGGCTGAGGACGCTGCCGGACGGTGGGTGTCGCATCGTTCATCGCCTCCTGGCGGTCGGTGCTGCCGGGCGCAGCCGCAGGGTGGCGATCTGCCCACCGTGCAGCGGGAGTTGGACGACGCCGTGCTGAGCGTCCTCGTCCTGCTTCAGGTCGAGTTCCTGCTGCCAGTTCTCTTCCAGGTCGCTCAACCCGGCGGCGGCGAGGGGGAATCGGGAGGTGACCGTGGCGGCGACGGGGGCTTCGGAGCTGTTGAAGACACGCACCACGAGTCCGTCGCGGTCCTCGGCTGTCTTCACCGCGCTGAGCACGGCCTGTGCGGGGGTCACGCTCAGGCCGAGCGGCGGCGCCTGTTCGGCCGGTCCGGGGCGGGTGCTCTGCACGGCGTGCGTGAGAAGCGGGAGCGCGAACTCCTCGGCGGTGCGGTACAGATCGCAGGTGTGCGCGCTGCCCCCGTACGGGCGCAGAGCCAGCCGGAAGGTCTGCGGGCCCCGGCACTGGGCGCCGGGTGTGGCCAGTTCGGGGCCGACCTTGTGCGGACGCAGCGGGTGGTCCATGCGGGCCATCCAGCCGACGGAGCGCAGCAGGGTCACCTCCAGTACATGGCTGTCGGTGTGGGTGTATTCGTGCAGTCCCTCGGTGAAGACGGCCAGGCCGGCCGAGTCGTCCTCCAGCGCTGCGAAGCGGCGCATGGCGAAAGCACCGGTCGGGCGGTCGCGCCAGCCCTCGCCGCTGGGCGGTGATGCGGAGCGGCGGATGAGGCCGTAGGCCGATTCGGCCACGGAATGGCCGGTCTCGACACCGGTCGGGATGCGCAGCCGCAGCCGGTGGTCCTCGGCGAGGTTGTCGACGCTCACCTCTGCCTCGACCCGGTCGGCTCCCCGGGGCAGCCGGACGGTGAGCGACACGGGCAGGACGACGGCGTGTTCGGTGCCGCGTGCGGAGCGGTCGGGCAACAGAGCTGCGGGGACGGCGAGTTCGGTGCGGGCGGTGAGGGTGTCCTCGCCGGGCCCCTCGGTCACCTCCCAGCGCGCGTGACGGGAGGAGAGCGGGTCGTCGCCGGCCAGGGGGCCGAAGCCGTACTCGTCGCCGGCGTCGCCGTCGTCGAGGAGTTCCATGAGTCCGGTGTGGCGTCTGCCGGTTGCCAGATCGGTGACGGCGAGGGTGCCCTCGGGTTCGATCTCGACGTGGAGCAAGTCGTTGGTGAGGGCCCGCGGTTCACGGACCGTACGCGGCACGGAAGGCACGGCCGGGGTGGCGTGTGGGGCTGCGTCCTCGGGGAGGAGGCGGTAGAGCGCCGGCGCCAGGGCGGGTACGTCTGCGGCGTGGAAGCTCAGGCGGTCGCGGCGTATCTCCTTGCGGCGGTCCAGTGTGTCCTCGACGGTCACGGCCGGGGCGGGGCCGGCGGTGAAAGGGACTCGCTGTCCGTCGGGGCCGATCAGCACATGGCCGCTCCAGTCGGTACCGCTCTCGGACTGCGTCCAGCCGAACCGCCGCTGCCCCAGGGGTACTTCGGAGTCGGGCACCACGTCGACGCTCACGTCGGCGGAGCGTGGGAAGGCACTGGGGTTGACCACGGCGACCGGGATCCCGCGGGGAGCGGCGCCGGCGGAGCCGTCGTCTGCCGTACGAGCGGCTGATGCGGTTACTGTCTGCGCGGCTGCAGTGTGTGCGATGCGGGCCAGGGCGTCCTGCGTCACCGCGTCGGCGACCTGCGAGACGCGTGCGAAGCGGACGTTCATCTCCTCGTGCACCTCATCGACGGAGCAGCCGCAGATGGAGTCGTGCGCGTAGTTCTTCACCAGCTCACGCCAGGCGTACCGCAGGGAGTCGAGGCTGGAGCGTCCGTCCAGGACGGTAGCAAGCGCGTCGAGCCGCTCGGCGGCCCCCGAAAGCCGGGCCTCGGTGGATTCGTTCAGCCGCTTCAGAGGTGTGCGGGTCGAGCCGATGCCGTCGAAGACGTCGTGTTTGCGGCCGTAGCGGAGTTCACCGCTGAACTCGGCCTGTGGGGCGGGGCGTTGATCGGTCAGCTCGCGGAACTCCTCCAGGCCGCCCAGCCGGAGGCCCGGGCCGCCGTTCTTGGACTGCTCCGCGTCCAGGGAGGCCACCATCTCGGGCACTCCTTGCTGCACACGCAGGTGGTCGCCGCCGTTGAGCAGCAGCAGGATGCCCGTCGACGAGCGGCTGCCCAGCCGCTCCAGGAGTTCGGAGAGACGGTCGTATCCCACGAGGATGCCGTGGTGCAGGGAGAGGGACTCGGGATCGCCGGTCAGCACGGCGGCGTTGGAGTAGCTCTCTGCGAGCCAGTGCACCCGTACACGGGACCCGTCGGGGGCGCGCCAGAAGAACTCGCTTCCGGCGGCATCCACCTCCTCGCCGAATCCGCGCATCGCGTAGAAGGTGTCGATGCCGAACCCCCGCAGGATCTGCGGGAGTTGATGCACATGCCCGAAGGTGTCCGGCAGATAGCCCTCTCGCATCACATGGCCGTACTCGCGGCTGACGCGGCAGCCGATGAGCAGGTTGCGCACCAGGGCCTCACCGGAGACGTGGAACTCGTCCGGCTGGACGTAGAACGGGCCGGGCCGCAGCCGTCCTGCCTCCACCAGCGCTGTGAGCCGTGCGCGCTGGTCGCCGCGGATCTCGGTGTAGTCCTCGAGGATCACTGCCTGGCCGTCGAGCAGGAAGGCAGGAAGACCGGGCTCCCGCTCGAGCACGTCGATCAGCTCGTCGAGGAACTGGACGAGCGCGAAGCGCATCGTCTCGAACGGGCTGTACCACTCACGGTCCCAGTGCGTGTGCGGCACCACGACGGCGAGGGGATCTTGCGCCGGATGAGAGGGCGGGACGGCCGGGACGTGCACGTTTCTCCTGTTCCTGCTGACACGGGGGCGGGGTTCAAGACAGGGTCAACGTTGACCGACAACGTTGACGTAGCTGCGACAGGCAGTGCACACTTGTTCAGGTCGCGGCGTCAAGAGGTGAGCCGGAAGAAACTCGGATGTCAGGTGCAGCAACGAGGGGGCAGGTAGGGGTGGCGAAGACCAGCAGGGGCGCCGGGCGGCCCGTCAGGCCGACGATGAAGGACGTCGCCGCACACGTCGGCACCAGCATCAAGAGCGTCTCGCGCGTCCTGAACGGCGAAGAGGGAGTCTCGGAGGCCACCAAGGAGCGCATCCTGAAGGCCATGGCCGAACTCGGCTTCCGCCGCAACGACTTGGCTCGCGGCCTGCGGCAGAGCGACCGCACCCGGACCATCGGCCTGGCAATCCCCCAGGCCGACACCCGCTTCCACGACAGCCTGGTCCACGGCATCGACGAGATCGCGAGACAGCAGGGCAGCCTGGTGCTCACGGCCTCCTCCGGCACCGCCGCGCGGGAACGCGAGACGCTGATGGCACTGTGCTCGCGACGCGTCGACGGACTGATCGTCGTTCCCGCCGGCGAGGAACACGCCTTTCTGCGTCCCGAGCAGCAGGCGGGGGTGCCCATCGTCTTCGTCGACCGCCCTCCGCACGGGATAGCGGCCGATGCCGTACTGACCGACCATGCGGGCGGCGCCCGTGACGCGACCGCGCACCTGCTGCGTCAGGGGCACCGCAGGATCGGGGTGATCGGTGCGGACGCGCGGATCTTCAGCGTCGGCGAACGCATCAGCGGCCACCGGGAGGCACTACGGGCCGAAAAGGTCCCCTACCAGCGGGAGTTGACCCGTCTGGGCGCCGAGCCCTCGCGCGAGGCGATGGCGGCGTGCCTTGAACTGATGCGTCTGGAACGGCCTCCCACGGCGCTGTTCACACTCAACAACCAGTGCACGATCGGTGCCGCACGTGCGCTGCGCAGCCTCGGGAAGAGCCGCGAGATCGCGCTGGTCGGCTTCGACGACTTCGAGACGGCCGACCTGATCGACCCTCCGGTCACCGTGATCTCGCACGACATCGAGGAAATCGGGCGTACGGCAGCTCGCTTGATGTTCGAGCGGATGGCGGGCCACTCCCCCGCGCCGGGCAGGACCGTGCTGCCGACGCGGCTCGTGGTCCGGGGCTCGGGAGAGATCCCTGTGCCGGAGCAGTGAGCAGCGGGTCCTTTTGATCCGTGGGCTTTTCGTGTGCCCCGCAGCCAAGTGAGCGCAGGAACAGGGGTGTTCAGGGCCCCGGACGGGCCGGGTGTTCCGCCGCGCTGTCCCCTGTGCTCAGTCGGCCCGTCCATCCGACAGGCGCACTCCTCTTGAGCGTTCGCTCAAAAGTCCGTAGGGTTCATTTTGAGCGAACGCTCAAACACTGTGACGGGGCGGGCACATGGGGCTGTACATAGAGGCACGGATACGGACCGGCATGGACGAACTCTGGGAACGCACACAGGATCCGGCGCAGCACCGGCGCTGGGACCTGCGCTTCACGCACATCGACTACCTGACCCGCGCGGAAGGCGAGCCGCAGCGCTTCAGATACGCGGTCAGGCTCCTGCCGGGGCTCCTCGTCTCGGGTGAAGGCACCAGCGCAGGGGAGAAGCAACGCCCGGACGGGACCCGCACTTCGGCTCTCCGCTTCGCCTCCCGGCATCCGCTCTCGTTCATCGAGAAGGGCAACGGCTACTGGCGATACGTGCCTGCCG
>DATMEI010000023.1:0-10207 GCA_035556995.1 Streptomyces sp. | reverse complement strand
CCGTCGGCCTCCGCTGCCTGCGGCATGCGTTCCGTGACGGCGCCGGCGAGATCCGACACGAGGGGGTGGGCGTAGATGTCCACGAGCTTGAGCGACGCGCTGAAGCGCGTGATGACGCGTTCGATGAGCTGAAGGGCGATGACGGAGTTGCCGCCGATGGAGAAGTAGTCGGCGTCGGGGCTGACTTCGTCGGCGTAGAGCAGTTCGGCGAGCGTCGCGCACAGCCAGGGCAGCACCTCGGGCTCGCTGCTCTGCTGGGGGGTCGGGGCGGTCGTCTGCGGCTCAGGGGCCGTGGCGGCCGGCGGATGCGCGGGCGCGGGGTCGGGCTCGGGCGCGGAGTCGGGCACCGGGTCAGACGCGGGACCGGTGGCGGGGGCCAGCGGTTGCGGCTGGGGCGGGCGTACGGCCGGAGTGGGCGCCGCATCGGGAGCCGCCGCCTGCCGCTCTTCCGGGACGGGCGGGACGGGCACGGCAGGCGGGGCCGGCGGAGCCGTCTCCGCACCGTCGAAGTGGATGATGTCGTCCAGGGGACGCGCCCAGCAGCGAACTCCCCTGAAGGGGTGGCCGGGCAGCGGCACCCGGCGCGGCCTGCGTCCGTTCCCGGCGTGGCGTCCGGGGGAGGACCTGAGTGCGGCCCAGTCGAGGTCGAGCCGTTCCTCGTAGAGCCGGCCGAGGGCTTCGAGGGCGCTGCCGGGACCGTCCCCGAGGGTGAGCACCTCGGCGTCCGGACGCCCGGCGAGGTGGAGCGTGAGCAGATCGCTGATCTCTCCACGGGCGGCGAGTTCGACGAACACGACCGGCCCGGCGGCGAGTTGCTCTGCGACGGCGGCGTGAAGCCGGTCGGCCCGCATGGGCCCGCCGAAGACCTCGTCGCCGTCCGCCTGTCCGTCCTTCGCCTGTTGCAGCGCGCGGGTGTCGGCGCCCGACAGCCTGCCCTGGAGGTGCCGCACCGCATAGCGGGAGACCCCTGAGCTGATCAGCCCTTCCACGGGCACGCCTGCCTTCTTCAGCCAGGCGTGGGCGGCGAGTTGGCCGCGTACCCGGTCCGAGAACCGCGACGGCAGCGGAAGCTGCGCGGGCAGAGCAGCACCTTCCCCGGCCGGTACGCCCTCGGCGTCCCCGGAGAGCAGGAGGACGACGCGAGGCGTGGGGGGAGCAGAACTGCCCGTGGGCTCAGGGGACTTCACCGCCGCGTCCGCGTCGTCCTGCGGCGCTTCGAGCCTCCTCCAGGTCACTTGGGCAGCCAGCTTCAGCGCCAGGTCCGAGGAGGTGCGGGCCACGACGCCCATCCGGTGCCGGTGATGGTCCCTGCCCTCGTTGAGTGTCATCACGACGTCGGCCAACGGCGTTGTCCCGTCGCGCAGTTCGAGGGAGAGACGTTCGCACAGGGTGACGAGGTCGGTCTCGCTGCGGGCGGAGAGGCCGACCAGCTGCGGCGCCGGGCTGCTCGCTTCGGCAGCGGACGCGGTGAGGGCGGGCGGCTGCTCGACGACGCAGTGTGCGTTGATGCCGCCCAGGCTGAAGGAACTGACGCCCGCCCGGCGCACCTCCGCCTCCCACGGCCGCGCGGAGGTCACCACGTCGAGCCGTGCGGCTCGCAGGTCGACGTCCTCACCGGGCCGTGTGAAGTGCAGAGTCGGGTACAGCTCGGCGTGCCGCACGCTGAGGATCGTCTTGACCAGGCCCGCGATTCCGGCCGCGTGGTCGAGGTGCCCCAGGTTCGTCTTCACCGAGCCGATGGGGAGTTCACCCCCGGCCTCGCCGCGGGCCAGTGCCAGACCTTCGACCTCGACGGCGTCGCCGAGTTTGGTGCCCGATCCGTGAGCCTCGACGTACCCGGCCTTACCGATGTCCAGCGCGGCCCTGCGCCACGCCTTGCTGATGACCTCGGCCTGGGACTTTGCGCTGGGTGTGGCGATGGTGGCCGAGTGACGGCCGTTGTGCACGACGGCACTGCCGCGGATGACCGCATGGATGAACGCGCCCTCCTCCAGGGCCCGTTCGAGCGTGGTCAGCAGCAGGACCGCGCCGCCTTCGCCGCCTGCCGCGCCGTCCGCTCCTTCGTCGAAGGCCCGGCACTTCGCGGTGGGGGAGGCGATACCGGGGAAGGCCCCCACGGTGGCCGCCGGTGGCACGACGTGACGCAGGCTGACCCCGCCTGCCACTGCGAAGTCGGCGTCGCCGTCGCGCAGTTCGCGTGAGGCCTGATGCACCGCGACGAGCGATCCGTTGCAGCCGGTGTCGACTCCGTAGCAGGGCCCTGTGAGGCCGAAGAGATGCGAGACGCGGGCGGGAAGGCCGCAGGGGATGTTCCCGATCATGCTGAGGGTGCCGTACTCGCGTACCAGGGGCTGATAGCCGTTGCTGGGCGAGCTGAAGACGACAGCCGTACGGGAGTCGCGCATCCGGGAGGCCGCGTAGCCGGCGTTCTCGAGGGCCTCGCGGGTGAGTTGGAGCGCCAGCCGGTGCTGGGGGTCGGTCACCTCCGCCTCACGTCGCGAGAGGCCGAAGAACTCGTGGTCGAACAGGTCGATCCGGTCCAGATAGCCCTGGTGCGGGTAGTCCGCGGAGGGATCCAGACAGGTCGCCTTCACCCGCTCCGCCGGTATCGCACGCACCGAGTCGCGCCCGGCGCGAAGGTTCTCCCGGAACGCGGTGAGGCTGTCGGCCTGCGGGAAGCGGGTGGACACCCCGATCACCGCGATGCCGGGCGGGCCCTGTGCCTCGCTCGTCCCTCTTCCGTTCACGCTGCCTTGCCGGCTCCCGGTGCCGCTGACGCTGCCGCTCATATCGCCTTCCCGTTCATGCGCTCCGCCCTCACCAGCACCTTCGCCTCACAACTCGTACGCAGCGGGGATGTCTTCTTCGTGCTCGGCGGCTTCTCCGCCGCCCAGCCGGGCCGTGATCGCGTCCGCCTGTGCGGTGACGGTGGTGAGGTCGAAGAGCTCACCCACGCGCAGCACCCCCGGCCACCGGGCGTCCAGCCGCTTGTGCAGATCGATGACTCGCAGCGAACTGCCGCCCACCGCGAAGAAGTTGTCGTCCGGACCCGACTCGTCATGTCCGAGCACCGCCGCCCAGATCTCCGCGACACTTCGCACATCGCCCGTCAGACCGGCGTACGCGCCGATGGGCGGGGCGTGGCCGCCGCTGGCCGTGGTTGCCGGGAGCAGCTCTCCCAGCGCCGAACGGTCTGCCTTTCCGCTGGAGTTGAGCGGCATCCGCTCCAGGGTGTGGAAGAAGACCGGGACGGCCTGCTCCACGAGGAATTCCCAGCAGTGCGCGCGCAGTTCGGACCAGGCGGGCATGGCGCCGCCGGGCGATACGGGCGTGAGGAAGGCGGCCAGGCGGGGCTCGTCACCGTCGGTGTCGCACACGACGACGGCCTGCCCGATCGCCGGGTGGCGCTCCAGTGCCGCCTCGACCTCGCCGGGTTCCACACGCGCCCCGCGGATCTTGACCTGCTGGTCGCTCCTGCCGTGGTAGTGCAGCGAGCCGGACTCGTCGACGTGCGCGACGTCGCCCGTCCTGTACATACGCGCCCCGGGCTTCGCGAAGGGGTCCGCCACGAACCTCTCCGCGGTCTTGCCCGGCTGCCCCGCGTAGCCGAGGGCCACGAACGAGCCGCCGATGTACAACTCGCCCCGCTCGCCCGCCGGAACCTCACGCAGCCGGTCGTCCAGCACTCGCGCCTCGGCCCCCGGCCAGGGCCGTCCGATGGGTATCCGCGACCACGACGGGTCCAGTCCGGGCTCGACGGTGCACGAGATGGTCGTCTCCGTGGGCCCGTACTCGTTGACCAGGCTGGTGCCGGGAAGCCGCTCCTTGTGGGCGCGCACGAGCTCGGGTGTGCACGCCTCACCGGCGACGACGACCAGCCGCAGGGTGTCCGGCAGCAGCCGGCTCTCCTCCAGCAGCGCGCGGTAGTACGAGGGGACGACGATGAGGTGCGTGGCCCTGTACTCCCCCGCCAGCCGGGCCAGTTCGTGCACCTGCTTGAGCTGCTTGTCGTCGGGGAGCACGAGCGTGTGGCCGTTGCTGAACGACCAGAACATGCCGCCAAGCATCCCGTCGAAGGACAGCCGCATCGCCATGACGTACGTGGAGGGCCCGGAGCCGTAGACCCCTTCCCTGGGGCCGATGGACGCGGCGAGCTGTCCCCTGCTGACCATCACGCCCTTGGGCGTTCCGGTCGATCCGGAGGTGCAGACGATGTAGGCCGGTGTCGCGGCGTGGAACTCGGGGGGCTCGTCGTGCGTCTCCGCGGCCCCCTGCTCGATGAGTTCGCGTACGTGCACTCCCGCGAGGTCGAGCCGCTGCGGGGCGTCCGGCATGCCCTCCAGGGCGGGGTCCGGCCCTGAAGTCACCACGACCGCACAGTCGGTGTCCTTCAGCAGGGCCCGCAGCCGGCTGGGCGGCTGGTCCGGTTCGACCACGGCCCAGGCCGCGCCGATCCGCAGCGCGGCGAGCATCCCGGCGACGGCGACGGCGTTCTGTTCGAGGCGGATGCATACGACGCGCCCGTGCCCGGCGCCGAGTTGGCGCAGCCTGCGGGCCAACTCGGCCGAGGCCAGGTCGAGTTCGCTGTACGTCAGCTCCGTGCCGCCGACGGCGAGCGCCGTCGTCCCCGGTGAGAGGGCGACCTGCCGCCGGAATGCCTGCCAGACCGGCGCCCCGTTCGACGCCCCGTTCGACACCTCGCCGGACGCGCCCGTCTCCGCCCGTTCCCCCGCAGAATCGTGCACCACTGTGGTCCTTCCCCCTCAGTCCGTACCGGTGATGACTCGCACATGGCCCTGCTTCGGGGGTGCCAGACGGTCCGGGTCGAAGGCGAGGACGAGCGGGTTCTCCTCGCCGCTGACCGGCAGGTATCCCGCGAACCGCAGCGTGACCAGCATGTTGCGGTTGGCCTCGGTGGGCACGAAGTGCGCGACGGGCCGCCGTCCCCCGGCCAGCGCCTCCCGTACGAGATGGTCCAGGAGCACCGTGCCCACCCCGCGGGAGGCGACGCGGCAGGACATCAGCATCAGCCTCAACACCGATTCGGTGGGCGTGAGTTCGGTGACGGCCAGGCCGATGATCCCGTAGTCGCCGAACCTGTCGCTCAGCGTCGCCACCTGCACCCGGTGGTCCGGGGAGGCCCGCAGCCGCCGCAGTTCGCCGGCGTCGTAGGTCAGACCTGTGCTGTTGAGCTGGTGTGTGCGTACGGTCAGTTCACTCGCCCGGGAGACGTCTTCCCCGGTCGCGGAACGTACCGTCATGACGAGGCCGAGCGAGGCGAGGAAACCCTGCCTGTCGGCGCCGAACTCCTCCTCCACCACCTGACGTCGGCGCTCGGTGCGGTAGAGGTGCCGCCGCTTGCCCGCCTCCTCGGTGACGAACTCCGGCTGGAACTCCGCGAGATCGGGAAGCTCACCTGCCTGATCGGCCGGATAGCAGCGGACCATCGGCAGTACCGTCTCGACCTCCGCGCGCTCCACGGGGTCGTTGTCGATGAACGCCACTGTGTCGAGGCCTATGTTGAGGCCTTCGGCGATGCGGCGTACGGCGTCCGACTTGGCTCCCCAGCCCACCTGGACGTCGCAGAACCACTCCTCCAGGCCGTGCTCGTCGAGATGGCGCGAAGTGATGGCGTACTCGCCGCGGCTGGCGGCGGCGTGCAGGATGCCCCGCTCGTCCAGCGCACGGAGCGTCTTGAGCGCCGCAGGGAAGGGCACGGGCTCGTCGTTCTCCAGAACGACTCCGTCCCACAGTGTGTCGTCCAGGTCCCACACCAGGCACTTGACGACGGGCGCGGCCTCCGCCTCCTGCGGGCCTGTCATGACGGCACCCGCTCGCTGCGGGCCGCGGGGCGCGGTGCCGCGTACCGGCGCAACAGCGCTTCAGCGATGTGTTGTTCGGCCACCTGCTGTGCTCCTTCGATGATCTCCATGACCTTGGCGTCCCGGAAATGCCGTCCGGCCCGGCTGTCCGGCTCGCATCCGGCCGAGCCGAGGATCTGTACGGCGTCCCTGCTCGCGGAGGCGGCAGCGGCGGCAGCCGCGTACTTGGCGACGATGGTCTCCGTCACCCCGCGCTGCGCTCCTCCGGCGCGGAACTCGGCCGCCCGGCACGCGAGTTCACGTGCCCCGGCGGTCTCCACCGCGGCGCGCGCGAGCAGCGAGCGGACGGACTGGTGGTCGGCGAGGGCCACTTCGCCCTGCATCCGGGCGGCGGCGTGCACGGTGGCGTCCTCCACGCAGGCCTCGGCCATGCCGACGCAGCCCCATGCGACGGTGAAGCGCCCGTGGTCCAGTGCGGTGGCGGCGACATGGGACAGCCCGAGCCCGGCCGGAGCGACGAGATTGCGCCGCGGTACCCGTACGGAGTCAAGGCCGATGTGCGCGATCTGCGCGGCACGCATGCCCAGTTGGCCGCTTACGGGCTGCGTGCTCACCCCTTCGCGGTCCGCCTCGACGAGCACTGCGGCCGGCTTGCCCTGGTCCTGGCCGAGCACGAGGAACACCTGCGCGACCTGACCGAAGGTGATCCACCTCTTGCGGCCCGTGACCGTGACGTGCTCACCGTCGCCGGCATCCTCGATGCGGGTCCTGACAGCCGACAACGCGCTGCCCGCGGCCTCTTCGGTCGCCGCGAAGCCCGCGATCAGTTCACCGCCCGCCAGCCGGTGAAGCCACTGCGCGCGCTGCTCCCGGGTTCCCCACCGGTTCAGTGCCGCCGCGACCATGCCCTGCACTGTCACAAGGCCGCGCAGTGCGCTGCACACGCCGCCCAAGTGGGCGCATATCGCGCCCAGTTGAGACGGGGTGATCTCCGAGCCTCCGTAGCGCACGGGCAGGTCGGGAGCCAGCAGCCCGGCGGCGGCCACCTCCTTGCGTACGCTGGTGGGCAGCCGGCCCTCGCGGTCCCATTCGGCAGCGCGTGCCCGTACGTCGACGGCGAACCGGGCCGCTGTCGCGACCGGCGAGGATTCCCCCTCCGGCGCATCCGGCCGCTCCGGTCTCTCAGCCCCTTCGGCGGCGCCGTTCACGGAGTCTCGGTGAACTCGGGCGAGGCTTCGGTGAATTCGAGTGCCCCGGTCTTGCGCTGCACGAACCGGGTGATGCGGTTCGCCGTGCGGAAGCTGTCCAGGTCGAGGTCCTCGACCTCCACCGTGAGGGAGAAGCGGCTCTCGACGAAGGTCACCAGCTCCAGCGCGAAAAGCGAGTCGGCGAGGCCCAGCGCGAAGTAGTCGTCGTCGGGTCCGACCGGCCGGCGGAGCGCGGCGGTGAGGAAGTCCGTGACCTCCTGAATGACCTCGTTCGAGCTGCCGTCGCTCACGGTGCCGCCGTTCACGGTGCCGTCGTCCGTGCTGCCGTCGTTCACACTGCGGTCGCTCACGCTGCCGTCTCCTGAGGTCCGATCTCGGCCAGCAGCGCGCTCCACGCCGCCACCGGGCTCACATTGATCAGTACGGCGCGGTCGCCCTCGGCGAGCTCCCCGCGCTCGATCGCCGTATAGAGGTTGAGGAAGACGTCGTTGGGGCCCAGGTGCCCGTGGCGCCGGAGGTTCTCCCGGCACACGGACATGATCTCGATCCCCAGGGACTCCTCGCTGAAGGTGAAGCCCGCCATCGACAGGTTCTGGCTGACGTACCCGCGTACGTCCCCCTGCTTGAGGCCGTTGCGCTCCAGCAGCCCGCTCAGCAGAGCCGACATCCTGCCGCGCGTCTCCATCGCGAGCCGGAAGGAGTAGGTGGAGGGGTCCCGGCACTCCTCCTGCCACTCGTCGGTGGGCCGGTCCCGGTACTTCACGTGGAAGAGGTCCCAGTGCGCCCCGTTGGTTTCCTGGACGATGTCGAGCAGCCGGACGGGTCCGCGGCGGGAGAGCAGGAGTGCCTGCCCGCCGTCACCGTTCACCGTCACCGGGTGCCGGTAGCGCCCCGTGGCGACGGGCTTGCTTCCGTGTACGACGAGTACGTCTCCCAAGTCCCCGTCCGCGCACATCAGTCCGCGTGCCGCCATGAGCGCCGGGGTGATCGAGACACAGCCCAGGCCGCCCACCGTGAACGTGATCGCCTGGTCGGCTCCCAGCAGATGCTGGAGCCTGGTCGCCTCGGAGCTGAGCAGCGTCTCGGGCGCCCTGGGCTCCACGACGATCAGGGCACCCAGATCGCGTGCGGTCACCCCGGCCTTCTCCAGCGCTTCCCGTGCGGCACCTTCAGCGAGGTCGGCCGAGCTCAGGCCGTCGTCCGCCCGTACGGTCTCGACCCCCAGGGCCAGACAGGTACGACGCTCGCTCTCACCCAGCGACCCCAGCTCGGGCAGTCCGGGCACCGGCAACTCCCGCTCGGGCAGATACCAGGCGGCACTCCTCACGGCAACAGGAAATGCGCCGTTCTCCGCGACTTGAGGCGTCACGCACCCTCCCCCGATTCTGGTCAGAAGCCGGATGTTACAGCTCCGGGATGGCGAGGAGAAGGGAGATGAATTGAAACCCGGGGGCTTCGGGAAAGGTTCATCGATCATCGATCCGGCGATTTACCCGGTATCTGCACGGACGCTGGAGTGGATCGTTCTGGCCCTTTTGCCGGAGAGGTCACGGCGAGCCCGTATTCGAACCTGCGGACGCAATCCGGAATGATGGGTTCAGGTTACTGCGCCGTATTCAGGAATCCCGGATTCCGGAAATTGGCGACCCGGGCCGGGGACACCCAGGTCTTACCGACGGTCACCCGCAGCTCGTGGACGTACGGGCCCCGCAGCGGACGGCGAACGGCGAGTGGCCTCGGAACGTTCCTGATCAGAACGTTCCGAGGCCACTCGCCGTCGGTGCGCCGCAGTCCGGCGGCGCAGAGCCGGGCGGGCCGCCCGTCGGCTAGCCAGCCTCGTCGACGAGACTGGCGGGCCGCATGTCGGTCCAGTTCTCCTCGACGTGGTCGAGACACGCCTGGCGGCTGTCCTCGCCGAAGGCAATGGTCCAGCCCTCTGGAACTTCGGCGAACGCCGGCCACAGAGAATTCTGCTTCTCGTTGTTGACGAGTACATAAAAGGAGCCGTGCTCGTCGTCGAATGGATTGCTCATCAGGTCCCTTTCGCTCGTGCGCGAGTGGAATGCCTCTCCCCCGCCCGCTCGGCGGCATACTCCCGCAGCCTGAACAACCCCCGCAAGTATTTCGAGGACGAAAGGCGCCCTCTCCGGGCGAAGCGGGTATTCAACTCCACAAGCCGGAAACAGCAGCACTTTGCGGCGTACAAGACAATGAAGCACGTCCCCCTCTCCGGACTCCCGCACCGGCCGCCTCCATCCGCCCCGCCTCCACCGGTCGTACCTGCGTCGAAAGAGCAGGTGGGGGGTACACGACGCGCAGAGGCCCCGGGGCCGCCCTAGATTCGAACCATCTGTTGGCCGCCCGGGGGATTGGCAGGAGCCAATGACGAGACCGGAGATCGACTACGGAGCAGTGTTCGCGGCCACGCCGAGCCCGTACCTGGTGCTGCGTCCGAACCTGGTCATCGCGGACGCCAACAGTGCGTACCTGCGGGCGACCGGCCGCTCCCGGGACGATCTGATCGGGCGCCACGTCTTCGACGCCTTCCCGGCCAACCCCGCCGACCCGCACGCCGACGGTGTGACGAATCTGAACGCCTCGCTGCAAAGGGTTCTGGAGCTGCAGAGACCCGACACCATGGCATTGCAGAAGTACGACATCCCGGTCGTCAGCCGCCCGGGGGTCTTCGAGGAACGCTGGTGGTCACCCATCAACACCCCGGTACTGGGCCCCGACGGTTCAGTGACGTGCATCATCCACCGCGTCGAGGACGTGACCGGGTTCGTCCTGTCCCGCCACCGCGCCGTCATCGATCCGGAAAAGCCGAGGGGACGCGGTTCGCGTCGTCAGGACTCGGAAGCGGAGCTGTTCGCACGGGCACGGGAACTGCAGCTGCTGAACGAAGAGCTGCGGCGGGCCAACGCACGGGAGAGCCGGGTCGCCCTCACCCTCCAGGAGGCGATGCTCCACTCCCCGGACCTTCCCCGGCCGGGCGTCGCCGTGCGCTATCTGCCCGCCGTCGGAACGCTCAACGTGTGCGGCGACTGGTACGACGTCACCGATACCCCGATGGGCGGATTCGCGGCAGCGGTCGGCGACGTGGTCGGCCACGGCCTCGAAGCCGCCGCCGTCATGGGCATGCTGCGCAGTGCTCTGAGCGCTGCCATGCGGGCAACG
>DATMEI010000022.1:0-2571 GCA_035556995.1 Streptomyces sp. | reverse complement strand
GGGTCAGCCACGGATGACCGCGAAGGCCCGTGACGGAACCCGGTATTCCCGAGTCGCGTGGACCGGGCGGTTCAGGCGCCCGGCCTTTGGCGATGCTGGTCTGGGAGCTCATGCCGAGAGGCTAGTGACAGTCGCTGACATTTAACAAACCGAACTATTCGTCGGTGCATGTCAGACTGCTCACACCGTTGTGGGCAGCAACAAGACACTGGGAGGTGGCCGAAGTGACCGGACTGCGTGAGCGTAAGAAGCAGCGCACCCGCGACTCCCTCATCCGTGCCGCCCACGAGCTCTTCGTCGAACAGGGCTACGAGGCGACCACGGTCGATGAGGTCGTCGCCGCGGTGGACGTCTCTCAGCGCACCTTCTTCCGCTACTTCTCCAGCAAGGAGGAAGTGGCCTTCGCTCTCCAGACACTCGTCTCGGAACGCTACCTGGAGGCCGTACGCCGCCGACCGCCGGGAGGCACTCCGGTGGAGGTGCTGCGCAGCACTCTGGACGAGACGTGGGAGAGCATCGGCGAGGCCATCGAGGAGATCCTCCCTCTTGAGCTGCACATGCAGATGTGGCAGATCATCGAGACCACTCCGGCGCTCGTCGCCGTCCACCTGCGGCACGCCGTGGAGATGGACGAGCGGCTCGCAGCCGAGATCGCCCGCCGTGAGGGCCTGGACCTGGAAGCCGATCCGAGACCGCGCGTACTGGTCGCCGCCTTCTCCGGCGTGATGCGAGCGGCCAGCCGCTGCTGGAGTTCGGGCGGGGACATCACCGTGCGGGCCGCCCGGGACGCAGTC
Source organism: Streptomyces sp. (assembly GCA_035556995.1). Taxonomy (GTDB): domain Bacteria; phylum Actinomycetota; class Actinomycetes; order Streptomycetales; family Streptomycetaceae; genus Streptomyces. The sequence goes on along the minus strand of DATMEI010000022.1, from coordinate 1,777 downwards.
GAGTCCTACGTCGACCAGCTGGGTCCCGCACTCAGCCAGGACTGGGGCACGACAGGCGCAGGCAGCACACGAGGCGCAAGCGGCGCAGGAGCCACACGAGGCACGGGGACCGCCCCCGCGCTGCGGGCGGCTTCGACGCCGCGTACGCCCCCCGGGACCGCATCCTCCAACTGACCCGGCCGCACCTGACGTTCCCGGCTCCCCGCCCGTACGCTCCGGCAATACGACGACAGCCTCAGGGGCGCCCGAAACTGACCCAATCAGGCATCGTGAAACGTGAGATGGGTCACGGCGTGCACGAGGACTCGGCAGCGTCTCCTAGTGTTGCTGTCCAGTGACTTCCTTCCCCGCCTTCAGCAACCCCCTGTCCGGGCACGGCATCGGCCTCCCGCCCACAGGGTCTCCGGGCGCCAACGTATGGCGCGCGGTGCTTGCTCTCGCGGTGGTGCTGGTCCTTCTGGCGACGACTGGCTGGACAGCGATCCGTGAGCACGACGGCACTCCCGGCCCGTACGCCGCGGGGCTCCTCGCCTGGGAGAAGGGCAGCATCGCGGGTCGCCAGCTTCCCGGCCCCGACGACCGGCCGGGCTCCGTCGCCCGCTTCTTCCGCTCGCTCAGCACCAGCCAGCAGGAACGTCTGGCCGACCGCTACCCCCTGGTCGTGGGGAACCTGGGCGGCGCCCCCACGGAGCTGCGCTACCGCGCCAACCACAAGGCGCTGCTCGAGGCGCGGAACGTGGAGCGCGAACGCATGACCGACGAGCGGCTCACCGACGACGGCCGTCATACGGCCGGCCGCCGCATGCACCGCTTCGAGTCCATGCTCCAGCCCGGGCGCCAGATCCTCGCCTTCGATCCCACCGGGCGCGGCCGCGCGGCGGAGGTCTTCGGGAACCTGGACGAGGCCCGGCGGGTGTCGGTCGTCGTGCCGGGTGTGGACACCGACCTGCTGAGCTTCGAGAAGTCCGAGCGTCCCTACTCGGCACCCTCGGGCATGGCGCGCTCGCTGCAGGAACGGCAGCGCACCGCCGCACCGGAAGTCCCGACCGCCACGGTCGCCTGGGCCGACTACACCGCGCCGACAGGGCTGGGTGTGGAGGCCGCCTCGGGCAACCTCGCCGAGGACGGCGCCGAAAGGCTCAACGACTTCGTGGACGCACTGCCCGGCTCCCGCACCGCCCTGTTCTGCCACAGCTACGGCTCGGTGGTGTGCGGGGACGCCGCGGACGAACTGCCGCAGCGCGTCACCGACATCACCGTCTCCGGAAGCCCCGGAATGCGCGCCGACCATGCCGACGACCTCGGCACCCGCGCACGCATCTGGGCGGTACGCGACAAGGACGACTGGATCGCGGACGTGCCGCACATGGAGGTCGGCGGCCTCGGTCACGGCGCCGACCCCGTATCGCCCGGCTTCGGTGCGAGCCGGCTCTCCGCGAACAGCGCGGTCGGGCACACCGGTTACTACGTGCCGGGCACGGACAGCCTGGACAACTTCGCCGAGATCGCGACCGGCTCGTACCGCGCGGTCACCTGCGCCACCAGCGACCCCGGTTGCCTCGGCGTCCCCAGCTGAAGCCTGTAGCGGCAGGGAATTACGCGCGTAGCGCTGAGAGGGGGACGTGCGGCCAGCTCGCGCATACGATGGGCCGCATGGGTGACGTACTGGCTGGAATTCACTCCACCTGGGAGTTCGACACGGACTCCGTGCTCATCCGCTTCGAACGGGGGATCCGCACACCGAAGCTCTTCCACGTGCTGGGAGAGCGACGCATCC
>DATMEI010000021.1:0-9216 GCA_035556995.1 Streptomyces sp. | reverse complement strand
GATGGTGGAGAACGTCCAGCCGTGACACCGCCCGGGTCAGCGCCACATACAGCCGGTGCAGACCCCGTACCTCGGCGTCGACGACCGAGGCGGGCTCCAGCAGAACCACGTGGTCGAACTCCAGCCCCTTCGCCAGTGTCGCGGGCAGTGCGGTCACCCGGGCAGTGCTGTGCACCTCGCGCACCTCGTGCGCGTCCGCCGTCGCGATGCCGGACGCCGCGAGTACGGGCCGTACCGCATCGAGGTCGGCTGCCGCTGCGATGACGCCGATGGAGCCCTCCCGGGCCAGCGCTTCCCTTACCGCTTCCACCGTCGCCGCCGCCAGGTCGGGCACCTGACGGATGCGCAGTTCGCCGTCCCCTCGCATCGAACGGGCAGCGGGAACCGGTGAGTTCAGCGCGGGAAGCAGCCTGTTGGCGGCTTCGATCACTGCGGCCGGCACCCGGAACCCCGTGGTCAGCGGCACGACTCCCGTCTGTGGCTTCCCGAGGTGCGCCAGCTGATCCGGCCAGTGGGAGGCCGCCCACGGGGTGGTTCCCTGCGCGAGGTCGCCCAGTACGGTCAGGGAGCCGTGCGCGGTGCGACGGGCGATTGCCCGGCACTGCATGGGGGACAGGTCCTGGGCCTCGTCCACGACCACATGGCCCCAGCTCTCCTCCGGACGCTCGAGCAGCCCGGCCACTTCGTCCAGCAGCACCATGTCCGCCTCCGTCCACCGCACGCTGCGTACCGAGCGTGGCGGCGCCGGCCGCAGCAGCGTCTCGCACTCCCCGGCGCTGAGCACGCCCTCCGCGGCGGCACTCAACGTCTCCCAGTCACCGAGGAGTTGAGCCACGACCTCTTCGGGTTTCACCTTCGGCCACGCCTCGTCGAGTACCGCGGTGACGGGCCGTGCCCGGCCGGTACGGCGCAGCCACTCGTTGCCCGGCGTGCCCCCGCGGCGCTCCGCCTGGGCGCGGATCAGGGCGACGACCCGTGCCCGGAGGCGTTCCCGGCCCACCAGATACGGCGGATCCTGGGCACGCACCTGCTCCAGGACGGTGCGCAGTTCTTCGGCGGAGACGCGCCAGCGGTACGAACCGTCCGGTACGGCAAGCGAGTTGAGCGGCGGCCGGACCCGGGCGTACAGAGCCCGGCGCAGCACCACCGCCATCCGCGCGTCGTGCTTGAGCCGCTCCGCTGCTTCCGTGTCCGCAGCGCGTACGGCATGGCGGGCCAGCAGATCCGGAACCGCGTACTGGCGGACGTCCATCTCCCCCAGCGCGGGCAGGACTTCGGCGATGTAGCTCATGAACGCCCGGTTCGGGCCCAGAACCAGCATGCCGCCGCGCCGCAGCCTTCGTGGATGGGTGTAGAGGAGGTACGCGGCGCGGTGGAGGCCCACTGCTGTCTTGCCCGTGCCGGGCGCCCCCTGCACGCAGACCGACTCCTCCAGCCCGGCGCGTACCAACTCGTCCTGCTCGGGCTGGATGGTGGCGACGATGTCGCGCATCGGCCCGACCCGTGGCCGCTCGATCTCCTCGGTGAGGATGCGGCCCACGGAAGGGGCCGATGTGCCGGACTGCCCGCCTTGGGCGAGGAGTTCGTCCTCGAACCCGGTGAGGTCGCCGGGCTCGCCGCTGCTGCCCGGTGCCCAGCCGAAGCGGCGGCGCACAGCGACGCCCTGCGGCTCAGTGGCATTGGCCTGGTAGAAGGCGCGGGAGACCGGGGCCCGCCAGTCGAGCACCAGCGGGGGCGCCGCCGGGTGTTCGCTCACGCGGCGCCGTCCGATGTGGTAGCGCTGACCGCGGTGGTCACCGGCCTCGGTGTCCGAGGTGAAGCCGAGCCGTCCGAAGAACAGCGGCCCTTCCGGCTCCTCGCTCAACTCCTTGGCCCACGTGCGAAGTTCACGGCCGAGTGCCTCGGCGCTCGCGCCGTCCCCTGACACGCCTTCCTCGTTGAGCACTCCCGCACCGCTGCTCACCCGGTTCTGGGCGCCGGTGACGGTGCGTGTCATCGCGGCACGGCACTTGCTGACGTACGCCCGCTCCTCGGCCAGTTCGGCGGAGCGGTGTTCGCCCGCCCGTTCGCCCGGAGGGAGCGCGTCCGACGCTACGACCATCCGGTCAGCCCCGTGCCCAGCATCCTGAAAGCGTGCCGGGCGGCGGTGACCGCAGGCTCGCAGACTTCGTCCGCGCTCGCGCCGTCGGCGATACGCCGCCAGTTGTCCAGGGCGAGGATGCGCTGGGTCGCCACGATCTGACCGGCAGCCAGACGTGCCGTGAGGCCGGGCAGCGGGACGCCCTTCGAGGCTGCTTCGACGAGCGCGTCCGCGAGCGCGGCCTCGGAGCGGTTCGTGTACGCGTGCATCCGTGCGACCAGACTCGGCGTCAGGTACAGCAGCCGGTGGAACGCCAGCACGTTCTCGTGGTCGTTGAGCCCGGTGACCGGATCGCGGGCGGCCAGGCCGCGCAGGAAGTGCTCCCGCAGCGCGTCCAGCGGTGATTCGCCGGCGGCGCGTGCACGTACGACCCGGGCCGCTTCGTCCTCGTGGTCGGCGAAGCGGTGCAGAGCCATGTCCTCCTTGGCGGGGAAGTAGCGGAAGAGGGTGGGCTTCGAGACTTCGGCCCGCTGCGCGATCTCGGAGACGGACACCTTCTCGAAGCCACGCTCGAGGAAGAGTGCGACGGCGGTGTCGGAGATCGCTTGCTGCGTGCGCTGCTTCTTGCGTTCACGGAGGCCGTGTTGGTCGCTCATGGTGCGAGCGTAACAGGGAAAATGTAACCGAGTTAAAAAAGTAACTCGGTTGCTATTGGGTGCCCGTCGGATGCACGAGTGGGCGACGAGTGATGAGGATGCGGTGAGGGAGCGCCGCAGCGGAAGGTCGGACATAATGCCTGAAGGCTGCGGAAGCCGACGGCCCCGGGCCGGCCCGGAGCGAGCAGCCTCAACGGCTCCCTCGGGATTGCCGGTTGACAACCCGGCAATACCTCACATCCAGCACACTGGGACGTAAGGACGAGCAAGGCGAGGGAGAGCCCCAGATGAATGACCGCTCCAAAGCCGCCGCCGATCCGACCCGCGTGGTCGTCGGCGTCGACGGATCAGAACCTTCCCTGCGTGCCCTCGACATGGCTGCCGAAGAGGCCGAGAGCCGCGGCGCCGCCCTTGAGATGATCTATTCGGAGGGATGGCCCAAGCGCTCCCGCGTCCCCGTCACGGAGAGCGACATCGAGCGCATGCGCGTCGCCGCAGCCGCCGTCCTGGACGACGCGGGCCAGCGGGCGCAGGCACGTGTGCCGGGGCTGCGCGTGATCCCGTCCGTGCACACGGAGACGCTCGCCGCCGACGCCCTGGTCGCCGCCAGCCGCAGCGCCGCGCTGACCGTCGTCGGCACTCGCGGCCACGGCGGGTTCTCCGGGCTGCTCGTCGGTTCCGTCAGCTTGCGCGTCGCCGTGCACTCCCAGGGACCGCTGCTGGTGGTGGGTGACAGCCGCGAGGGCGGCGGAACCAAGCGGGGCAGCGTGCTCGTCGGGCTGCACTCCGAAAAGGACGAGGCCGCCGTGCGCTTCGGCTTCGAAGAGGCCGCCCGCCGCGATGCCTCCCTTCGTGTGCTCCACGCATGGGCGCAGCCGCGTATGCCGGGAAGGCTCCAACTGCCGCCGAAGGAGGCCGAAGAGGCGCGCGAAGCCGCAGCCGAACTGGTCGAGGGAGCGGTCACGCGCCTCAGCGGTGAGCACCCGCAAGTGCGGGTCACCGCCGACGAGCGGGGCGGCAGCCCCGCGGCCACCCTGATCGAGGCGAGCCGTACCGCCGACGTGCTCGTGCTCGCCGTGCGGCGCAGCCTGCGCCGCCGCCTCGGGCTCCAGCTGGGGCCCGTCGCACACGCGGTGCTGCACCACGCCCACTGCCCCGTCGTGATCGTGCCAACCCAGGTGCGCTGACCGGCGGCCCCCGCGGCAGGGGGAACACGAAAGTGCCGTACTCCATCGGTCCCCTCAACCGTTTACGTCCACCTCCCAGGCGCACCCGCAGCAGCACAGACCCGAGCATGTGGAGGCCGTCATGACACGCTCCGAGGTGAGCCCAGGGACCTCTGGCGCCGACGAGTACGACGTCATCGTGATCGGTGCGGGACCGGTGGGGGAGAACGTCGCCGAACGGGCACACGCCACCGGCCTCAGCGCGCTCGTCATCGAGAGTGAACTGGTCGGCGGCGAATGCTCGTACTGGGCGTGCATGCCCAGCAAGGCGCTGCTGCGCCCCGTCGCGGCACTGGCCGACGTCCGCCGGGTCGCGGGCGCCGCTCAGGCCGTCACCGGAGGACTGGACGCGGCGGCGGTCCTGGCACGGCGTGACGGCTTCACGTCCCACTGGCAGGACAAGGGGCAGGTCAGCTGGCTGGAGTCGGCCGGCATGGACCTGTTGCGCGGACGCGCCCGCCTCGACGGCCCCCGCCGGGTGGCCGTCGACACCCCCGACGGCACGCGGCGCACGCTCACCGCACGGCACGCCGTCGCGGTCTGTACGGGCAGCCGCGCCGCGCTTCCCCCCGTGCCCGGCATGGCGGAGGCGCGGCCGTGGACCAGCCGCGAGGCGACTTCCGCCAAGGAGGTGCCGGGCCGGCTGGCCGTCGTGGGCGGGGGAGTGGTCGGGGTGGAGATGGCCACCGCCTGGCGGGCGCTCGGTTCGGAAGTGACCATGCTGGTACGGGGAGAGCGGCTGCTGCCCCGGATGGAGCCGTTCGCCGGGGAGCTGATCGCGGAAGCCCTCACGGCCGCCGGCGCCACGGTACGTACAGGCGTCTCGGTCGAGGAGCTGAGCAGGCCGTCACCGGACGGGCCCGTCACGCTCTCGCTCAGCGACGGCGGCCGGCTGGAGACCGACGAGGTGCTCTTCGCCACCGGCCGTGCGCCGCGCACGGACGACCTCGGTCTGGAGACGGTCGGCTGCGAACCGGGAAGCTGGCTGAGCGTGGACGACAGCTGCCGGGTCTCAGGCGTGCACGGAGGCTGGCTGTACGCCGTGGGCGACGCCAACGGCCGCGCCCTCCTCACCCACCAGGGCAAGTACCAGGCGCGGGTGGCGGGCAGCGCCATCGGGGCACGCGCGGCGGGCGTACCGCTGCTGGAGACCGACCGCTGGGGCGCGCACGCGGCCACGGCCGACCACGACGCCGTCCCGCAGGTCGTCTTCGCCGATCCGGAGGCCGCGTCCGTGGGCCTGACCGCCGCCGAGGCCGAGAACCGCGGGCTGCGGGTACGGGCCGTAGAGCTGGAGATGGGCGAAGTCGCCGGTGCCTCGCTGTACGCCGACGACTACCGCGGGCGGGCCCGTATGGTCGTCGACCTCGACCGTGAGGTGGTCGTCGGTGTCACGTTCGTCGGGGCGGGCGTCAGCGAACTGCTGCACTCGGCGAGCATCGCCGTGGCCGGGGAGGTGCCGCTGGAACGTCTGTGGCATGCCGTGCCCTCATACCCCACGATCAGTGAGGTGTGGCTGCGGCTGCTGGAGACCTACCGCGGCTGAGCCTGGGCCTGCCTGGGCTTTGGCCTGGGCCTGGGCTGTGGCCTGAGTCCGGGTCAGTCGCCGTCCTCTCCGGTGGCAGAACGGCGAGCCTCGCGCCGGGCCGCATAGCGGTCCTTGCGGTTGCGAGCCCTGTTCATCTCCCCCCATTCCTTCTTGGCGGCGCGCCCGTTGGGCCCTGAACAGCAGGTTCGGCCGAACTCGGGGTGTTCCCACCGGCAGCGTGTGCCCGTGTCCTCCCGCGTCGGATTAGGCGGCAGGTCGCAGGCGCCGTAGCGGTGATCGTGGGCCGGCCGGGGGCTGTGCTCCGCGCAGCGCACCCACAGTGGCTTCGTCTTGTCCGTACGGGACATCTCGTTCCTTCCGGAACCGCCGCCCGTACTCCCGGAACTTCCGGGCGGGCGGCCGGGTTCGCCACTTCACGGCGTCACGCTCCTTCCTTTGGTTCAGGGCACGGTCCACGGGAGTGGAAAGCCTTCCAGAACATCGGCGAGCGTCGACCGCAGGCACGCCACTCCTCGTCCTGACGCGATGCCTAGCGCTGGGGTTGAGGCTGCCGGGTGGCGTCCGGGGTGCGGGCCGACAGGCGCCGGTCCGCTGCCCGTACGGAGCGGCCCCGTGTGTTGCCGCCCGCCCACGGGTCCTCGTCACGCAGCCGGTCCCCGACGTTCGCCAGGTTCCAGCGGTCGGGCGCCAGTTCGGGATCGTTGACCTCGGACCATCTGATCGGCATGGCGACCGGGGCGCCGGGACGGGCACGCACCGCATACGGGGCGACGGCCGTCTGCGCGTAGGCGTTGCGCTGGATGTCGAGATAGATGCGGTTGCCACGGTCGGCCTTGCGCGGTTCGGACGTGAGCCGGTCGGGATGGCGGGCGACGAGCACCTGGGAGACCCGGCGGGCGAAGGCACGCACGGTGTCGAAGTCCGACCGGCGGTCGAGCGCTGCTAGCACATGCAGCCCGCGCGAACCCGTGGTCATCAGCTGCGTGGGCAGCTCCACCTCCTCCAGGATTCCGCCCACGCAGCACGCCGCCCACCGCACGTCCTCGAAGTCCGCGTCGCCATTGGGGTCCAGATCGAAGATCAGCAGGTCCGGGTCGCGGGGACGGTCCGCCCTGGAGAGCCAGCGGTGCTGCGTGATGGAGGCCTGACCGGCGAGATAGACCAGGGTGTCGGCGTTGTCGCAGACGACGTGCCTGACCGTGCCGCCCTCCTTGGCCAGTTCGACCGTGTGCACCCAGTCGGGGAAGTAGCCGGGTGCGTTCTTCTGCATCAGAGGCTTCCCTCCGATGCCGTCCGGATGGCGCTCCATCATCAGCGCACGGCCCCGCAGCCGGGGGACCGCACGGGCCGCCACACGGCGGTAGTAGCCGGCCAGGTCACTCTTGCTGATCCCGTCGTCGGGGAAGAGCACCTTCTCCGGTCTGCTGATCTCGATGTCCTTCACCCGGCGACGAGTTGACCGGCACGAGCCGGGCAAACCGAGCGGGCGGGCATGTCCGCGGGACAGATGGGCACAGGAGTGGACGGGCGGGGCGCGCGCAGAGCGGCGATCCCCCTCCCGGGGCCGGCCGGGTCCACAGTTTCACCTGGCCGACGTTGCCGTCTTGCGTACCGCTCCAGACGGCAGCAGTCTCGGATTTCTCAGGGGCCCACGGGCCCTTCGGACGGCCAACGGGAGGCGTGGGGTGTCATGGATGCCGTGCTGAACGAGGACGAAGCAGCCGCGTACGTAGGCGGGATCTGCTTCAAGACAGGACCGCCGCGCCGCGTCGGAGTGGAGCTGGAATGGCTCATCCGTGACCGCTCCGCCCCGGCCCGCGCCGTACAGCCCGACAGGCTGGAGCAGGCGCTGGCTCCGCTGTGGTCCCGTGGCCTGCCCGGTGGCAGCAGGCTCACGAGGGAACCCGGCGGGCAGCTGGAGGTCAGCTCACCCCCCGGCGAGACCCTCGCCGAGTGCATCGCCATCACAGCCGCGGACCTGACCGTACTGCGCAAGAGCGTGAAAGAGTCCGGCGCGCTGCTCTACGGGCGCGGACTCGACCCGTATCTGAGCCCGCCGCGCGTACTGGAGGACCCTCGCTACCGCGCCATGGAGGCGCACTTCGACCGCACCGGCCCGTGGGGCCGGATGATGATGAGAGCGACCGCCGCAGTCCAGGTCAGTCTGGACGCAGGTGACGACTCCGACGGCCCCACCGGCTACCGCTACCGCTGGCGGCTCGCCCACCGGCTCGGCCCGGTGCTGGTGGCCGCCTTCGCCAACTCCCCGCTGTGGCGCGCCCGTCCGACCGGCTGGGTCTCCACGCGTCAGAGCGTCTGGGCACGCGCCGACCCCGGGCGCACCAGCCCCCCGCAGACACACAGCGACCCCCGCGAGGGGTGGGCACGCTACGCGCTCGACGCCGAACTGCTGTGTCTGCGCCGCGAACCGCCCGCCGAATGGACCGCACCGCCCCGGCTCTCCTTCCGCTCCTGGCTGCGCGGCGCGCACAGGGAACGGCCCCCGACACGGGACGACTTGGACTACCACCTGGGCACCCTCTTCCCGCCGGTGCGCCCGCGCGGCTGGCTGGAGCTGAGGATGATCGACGCGCAGTGCGGTGACGGCTGGATCGCGGCGACTGCCGTGGCGGCCACCTTGCTGGACGACCCGAAAGCGGCGGAGTCGGCCTGGGCCGCCACCGAACCGCTGGACGGCGACGACGCCCTGTGGCAACGCGCCGCCCGGGACGGGCCCGCAGACCCGCTGCTGGGCGCGGCGGTGCGCGACTGTGTCGCCGCCGCCGAGTCGGCACTGTCCCGCAACGATCCCGGCAGCGCGGTGCACCACTCGGTCCTCGACTTCGCCGAGCGTTACTCCGAGCGCGGACGATGTCCCGCGCACGATCAGCTGGACGCGCTGCGCGGGTGACAACTCCCGTGCGCCGTCCCGCCGTTCGTGCTCACACACGGAAAGGAGAAGGAAACATGTCCGAACACGCTGCCGCGCCGGTCACCACGTCCTCACCCGCCACCGGGAGCGGGCTCCGCGAGAACAGCCGCGAGCGTGCCCTCGACGCACTCGAGCGGGCCAGGCGCCGCACCATGGCGCTCACGGACTGCCTGGGTGAGGACGAACTCACCGCGCAGCACTCGAAGTTGATGTCCCCGCTGGCATGGGACCTCGCCCACATCGGCAATCAGGAGGACATCTGGCTGCTGCGTGAAGCGGGCGGTCAGCACGGCGTACGGCCCGACCTCGACACGGTCTACGACGCCTTTCAGACCCCGCGTGCCGACAGGCCGGCGCTGCCCATGCTCTCTCCGGACGAGGCCCGCGCGTACGTCGCGGAAGTACGCGACCGCGCCCGGGAGTTGCTGGAGAGCGCACCCGAGGACGCCGACCGGACAGGCCCCCTCTTCGAAGGCGACTTCGTCTTCGGCATGGTCGCCCAGCACGAGCAGCAGCACGACGAGACCATGCTCGCCACGCACCAGCTGCGCCGCGGCCCCGCCGTCCTCGACGCGCCGGACCCGCCCGCTCCGATGTCGCGTGGCCGGGAGGAGCATCACGGCGAAGTGCACGTGCCTGGAGGGCGGTTCACCATGGGCACCAGCACCGAGCCCTGGGCCCTGGACAACGAGCGTCCCGCGCACACCGTCGACGTCCCCGCCTTCGAACTGGACGCGGTGCCCGTCACCAATGCCGCATACCAGCGGTTCATC
>DATMEI010000020.1:0-2424 GCA_035556995.1 Streptomyces sp. | reverse complement strand
TGTGCAGCGTGGCGAACTCGACCTCGGAGCCCGCGACCGTGACCGGCTCGACCTGGGCGTACGGCGTGACCCGGCCCGTGCGGCCCACGCCCACGCGGATGTTGATGAGCTTGGTGTTGACCTCCTCCGGCGCGTACTTCCACGCGATGGCCCAGCGCGGGGCACGCGAGGTGGAGCCCAGGCGCCCCTGCAGCCGCACCTCGTCCAGCTTCACCACGACGCCGTCGATCTCGTGGGCCACGGAGTGGCGGTGCTCGCCGTAGAACTCGATGAACTCGCGGACTTCGGCGAGCCCTTCGACCACCTTGGTGTGCGTCGACGTGGGCAGCCCCCACTCCCGCAGCAGCTCGTACGCACCGCTGAGGCGGGTGACCTCGAAGCCTTCACGGGCACCGATGCCGTGCACGACCATGTGCAGCGGACGCGTCGCAGTGACCTTCGGGTCCTACTGGCGGAGCGAACCGTCCGCCGCGTTCCGCGGGTTGGCGAAGGGCTTCTCACCGGCCTCCACAAGACGGGCGTTGAGCTCCTCGAAGCGCTCCATCGGGAAGAAGACCTCGCCGCGGACCTCCACCAGATCGGGGACGCGCTCCCCGGTAAGCCGCTCGGGGATGTCGGCGATGGTGCGCACGTTCGGCGTGATGTCCTCGCCCGTACGTCCGTCGCCGCGGGTGGCCGCGCGGGTGAGCCTGCCCCGCTCGTACGTGAGGTTGACCGCGAGACCGTCGATCTTCAGCTCGCAGAGGAAGTGGTGTTCCACGCCCTCCAGTTCACGTGCGATGCGGTCCGCCCATTCGTTCAGCTCCGCCTCGTCGAAGGCGTTGTCCAGCGAGAGCATCCGCTCGCGGTGGGCGACCTCGGTGAACTCCGTTTCGTACTGCCCCGCGACCTTCTGGGTGGGCGAATCCGGCGTCACCAGCTCCGGATGCTCGGCCTCGACGGCCTCCAGCTCACGCAGCAGCCGGTCGAACTCGGCGTCGCTGACGACGGGAGCGTCCCGCACGTAGTAACGGAAGCGGTGCTCCTCGATCTGCTCCGCCAGCAGCTGATGCTTCTCGCGCGCCTCGGCTGGCACCTCTCCGGACACTGCCGCGTGCTGTTTGCCGGCCACCGTCTCGTCCTCCCGTTACTCAGGGTTGTCAGCGAGGGATCTCGCGGCCCGGACGCAATGGCCGAGCGCAGCACTCGCGTAAGCGGGTGAGGCGCCCGCGAGCCCGCACGCCGGAGTGACCACGACCGACTCCGCGAGGAGGGCCGGGGACAGCCCGAGCCTGCGCCACAGCGACCTGACACCACTGACGCTACCGGCAGGGTCTGACAATCCACCCGACGCGGGTGCGACGCCCGGCACCACTCCCGCGAAGAGCGCCGTGCCGCCCTCGACGGCCTCGCCCAGTGCTTCGTCCTCACGCTCGGTGAGCAGAGCGGCGTCGAAGGCGACACCGGTGACCCCGGCCCGGCGCAGCAGCGCGAAGGGCGGCTGCGGCGCGCACGAGTGCACGACCACGGGCACCTGCACCGCATCGGTCAACTCCCGTAGGGCGCCCTCGACCACGGCACGGTCCACGGCGGCGTGACTGCGGTAGCCGCTGGCTGTGGGCACCTGGCCGTGCAGCACCGCCGTCAACGACGGCTCGTCCAGCTGCAGTACGGGCTGTGCGCCCGGCATACGCCTCCGTACGTCCGCGAGATGGGACCGCAGGCCCTCGGTGAGGGACGCGGCCAGATCACGGCACGCGCCCGCGTCACCGAGCAGTGCCTGGCCGTTGCGCCGCTCCAGCGTCGCCGCGAGCGTCCAGGGGCCGACCGCGGAGACCTTCAGCGCGCCCTGGAATCCCTGTGTGAACTCCTCCAGCGCGTCGAGGTCCTCGCCCATCCAGGACCGTGCCCGCCTGGTGTCGCGCCCCGGCCGGTCGCTCAGCCGCCAGCCGCTGGGCTCGACATGCGCGTACAGCTCCACCAGCAGCCCGATGGTGCGTCCCGTCATGTCGGCGCCCGGGCCGCGCGCGGGCAGCTCCGGGAGGAACGGGAAGGACTCCAGGGTCCCGGTGACCGTACGCGCCGCCTCACGGACGTCCTCGCCGGGCATGGAGCCGATGCCGGTCGCCGCTGCGGCTCCCCAGGGGAAGCGCGGTGAACCCTCGTTGTTCACGGGCCCGTTCAGCTGCCTGTCCGTGTACGGGCCTTCGGTCGCGGCGCTCATCCGGCCGGCTTCACGGTCAGGTCGGTGACCTCCGTGCCGCGGGGCAGATCCAGCGCCGTCAGCAGCGTCGTCGCGACGGCGTCGGCGGGAATCCACCGCTCCGGGTCGTACTCCTTGCCCTCCTGGCGGTGCACCTTCTCCTGCATGGGCGTCGCGGTGCGGCCGGGATAGATGGAGGTGACGCGGACGCCGTGGCCGCCCTCCTCGGCCCGCAGCGCGTC
>DATMEI010000019.1:0-4481 GCA_035556995.1 Streptomyces sp. | reverse complement strand
GAGGGCGGTCGGGACGGCGCACTGCAAGAGCATGCGAGCGTCGTTCGACTGCATGGGAGTTGCTCCGGAAGATCGGGGGCGTCTGTCGTCGGGGACGACTGTCTCCCCGGCGTGGGAGGTGCGAACCTCGCGCCAAGGACCGTCGCACTACGGTCCTTCGGCCCCCTCGCCGGTCTCGTGAACGGTATCACAAACTATTTGATGAGGTCTTTACCTACTTGGTGTGCTGGCCGTCACACGCCGACGCTGAACTGGGCGTCCCCTGCTGGTCGTTGCCCCCGATCGCAGTGGCGCCGTTGAGCCCTGCGAAGGCGGGCTGCGGCGGCTTCCCCGCCTCGATCGCCTCCGCCACCTCGGCCGACTCCCCACCTTCCGTGGCAAGTTGGACATTCTCCGCATCAGTGGATGAACCATCCGATCCACGACGGTAGCGCGGCGGTACGAACGCATAGGCCCAGCGCGGCACTCGGGGCCTGAAGCGCGGCATCAGCAGCACAGCGAGCCCGACGGCACTCAGCAGCACGATCGCGAGCACGATCGCCAGGCTGGAGGACTGCACCGAGAAGGCGACCGCACCGAAGGCGATCAGCGCCGAGAAGAAGTACATGATCATGACTGCGCGGCTGTGCGAGTGCCCGATCTCCAGCAGCCGGTGGTGCAGATGCCCCTTGTCCGCCGCGAACGGCGACTCTCCCCGCCACGTCCTGCGGACGATCGCCAGCACCAGGTCCGCGACCGGGATCGCGATGATCGTCAACGGCAGCAGCAGCGGCATGTACAACGGCACCATGGAGTGCACCGCGGAACGTACGGAACCGGTGTGCTGCACCACGAGGTCCGGATCGACCTGTCCCGTGATGGAGACCGCACCCGCGGCCAGTACGAGCCCGATCAGCATCGAGCCCGAGTCACCCATGAAGATGCGCGCCGGGTGCATGTTGTGCGGCAGGAAGCCGAGGCACATGCCCATCAGAACGGCCGCGAAGAGCGTCGCCGGAGCAGCCGCCTCGACCCCGTACCCGTACCAGATCCGGTAGGCGTGCATGAAGAAGGCCGCGGCGGCGATGGCGACCATGCCGGAGGCCAGTCCGTCCAGCCCGTCCACGAAGTTCACGGCGTTGATCGTGATCACGACCAGGGCGACCGTGAGCAGCGTGCCCTGCAGCTGAGTCAGCGCGACGTTCCCCACACCGGGCACCGGCAGCCACAGAATGGTCAGCCCCTGCAGGACCATCACGCCCGCGGCGATCATCTGGCCGCCCAGCTTGACCAGGGCGTCGACGCCCCATTTGTCGTCGAGCACGCCCAGCAGCCAGATCAGCCCCGCCCCGGAGAGCAGCGCACGGGGTTCGTCGGAGAGGACGAACAGTTCGCCGATGTTGGTGAGCTGGGATGCGACCAGCAGTCCCGCGCACAGCCCGCCGAACATCGCGATGCCACCGAGGCGCGGTGTCGGCTCGCGGTGCACGTCGCGCGCCCGGATCTGCGGCATCGCGCCCGCCGCGATGGCGAACTTCCGCACCGGCCCGGTCAAGAGATAGGTGACCGCTGCCGTGACGCACAGCGTCAGCAGGTATTCACGCACGGGCTCCCCAGGTTCTCGCTTTCGCCTTGGCCCCACACCATAGGACACCTGGGCGGGGCCTGCGGTTTCACGTATGCGGATAGGTACGGGCGGGAACGCCGGTCAGCGCTGTGACGACCGGTTCCAGGGCTTTGTTGATCTCGTCACCCACGGAGCGGAAGTACGGGATCGGCGCCCCGTAGGGATCGTGGATCTCGTCCGCCTCGGGGCTGGGCGCCAGCAGCCAGCCCCGCAGCGCCGCAGCCGCCTGCACGAGCGCGCCGGCCCGCTCGACCACGCCCTGTGCGGAGCCCGCGTCCGGCAGGGTGGCGGCGTCTATCGCCCTCACCAGCCGTGTGAACTCCTTCAGCGTGAAGGTACGCAGTCCCGCCGAGTGCCCCATCGAGACGACCTGCGCACGGTGGTCGCGGGTCGCGGTCAGCACAAGGTCGGCGCGGATGACGTGCTCATCCAGCAGCTCACGGCCCCGGAACCCCTCGGGGTCCGCGCCCAGCTCCACCAGCACCTCCGCGGCGTGCTCCTCCATCGGGGCGCCCTCATGGCCCCAGGTGCCCGCGCTCTCCACGAGAATGCCGCCGCTGCGCCCGTCGCCCAGCCGTTCCGCCAGGGCATGCCGGGTCAGCCGCTCGGTGAGAGGTGAGCGGCAGACGTTGCCGGTGGAGACGTGGAGGATGCGGAACACGCCTGCGGTGCCGCTTATGCCGCCTGGGTCCGCGGTGCCACGCCCGTGCGGGGTGTTCACCGAAGGCATCTCCCGGCCTGCCCGTCCTCGCGCGCCGCCGTCGGTGCAGCTGTCCCCGGCGTGCCGGACGTCCCAGGCGTAGCGGGCGTCCCTGGCGTGACGGGCGTCCTGGCGGCATGTGCGGCCCCGCTCACGAGGCCACCTCCAGGTCGGGTACGACCTTGCGCAGCTCCTCCGCGCTCAGCGCGCCCGCACGCAGCAGTACGGGGGTCTTCCCGGTGACGTCGACGATCGAGGAGGGCACCGAGTCCGGCGTCGGCCCTCCGTCGAGATAGACGGCGACGGACTCGCCCAGCATCTCCTGAGCGGCGTCGCAGTCCTGCGGTGCGGGATGCCCGGTGAGGTTGGCCGAGGAGACGGCCATCGGGCCGAACTCCTTGAGCAGCTCGATGGCGACGGGGTGCAGCGGCATACGTACCGCCACGGTGCCCCTGGCGTCACCCAGGTCCCACGTCAGCGACGGCTGGTGCCTTGCGACGAGTGTCAGCGCGCCCGGCCAGAAGGCGTCCACCAACTCCCAGGCGGGCTCGGAGAAATCGGTGATCAGGCCGTGCAAGGTGTTCGGCGACCCGACGAGCACGGGTGTGGGCATGTTGCGCCCGCGGCCCTTGGCCTCCAGCAGGTCGCCGACGGCGTCCGGGCTGAAGGCGTCGGCGCCGATCCCGTAGACGGTGTCCGTGGGGAGAACGACGAGTTCACCGCGGCGGACCGCTGAAGTGGCCTCGCGCAGGCCGGTCTTGCGGTCGGTCGAGTCGGTGCAGTCATAACGCCGTGCCATCACGGCACCTCCCTGCGGGCTGTGGCGAATCGGGGCCGGTTGTTGAGGTCGGGGTGGTCGGCGGCGTCGGCCCAGCCGCGGTCCTCGGTGAAGATCCAGGGGACTTGGCCGCCCTGGGTGTCCGCATGCTCGACGACGACGATGCCGCCGGGGCGCAACAGCCGGTGTGCCGCGCGCTCCAGGCCACGGATGGTGACCAGCCCGTCCTCTCCCGAGAACAACGCCAGTTCGGGATCGTGGTCGCGGGCCTCCGGGGCCACATACTCCCATTCGGTGAGCGGGATGTAGGGCGGGTTGGCGACCACCAGGTCAACTTGGCCGTCGAGTTCGGGAAGAGCGGTGACCGCGTCCCCATGATGAAGGGTGACGCGGCTGCCCTCCACGTTCTTCACCGCCCAGCTGTACGCGCCCTCGTCCAACTCGACGGCGTGTACGCGGGATCGGGGCACCTCCTGTGCGAGGGCGAGCGCGATCGCGCCCGAGCCCGTGCACAGGTCGACGATGAGGGGTTCGGCGACATCCATCGCCCGTACCGCGTCTATCGCCCAGCCGGCCACCGACTCCGTCTCGGGACGGGGCACGAACACCCCTGGCCCGACCTGCAGTTCGAGGTAGCGGAAGAAGGCACGTCCCGTGATGTGCTGAAGCGGCTCACGCGCCTCGCGTCGGGCGACGGCCTCCCAGTAGCGCGCGTCGAAGTCGGAGTCGGCGACCCGGTGCAGCTCCCCGCGCTTGACGCCGTGCACGAACGCGGCAAGCTCCTCGGCGTCGAACCTCGGGGAGGGCACGCCGGCGTCTGCCAGCCGCTGGGTCGCCTGTGCCACCTCGGTGACGAGCAGGCTGCGGGGGTTCGGGGGACGCCCCCCGGACGAATGCAGCATCGTGAATTCCCTACCACCCGTCCGTACGAGCGCTTACTGGGCCGCGGCCAGCTTGGCCGCGGAGTCGGCGTCGACGCACGCCTGGATGACCGGGTCCAGTTCACCGTCGAGCACCTGGTCCAAGTTGTACGCCTTGAAGCCCACCCGGTGGTCCGAGATCCGGTTCTCCGGGAAGTTGTACGTACGTACGCGCTCCGACCGGTCCACCGTACGCACCTGGCTGCGGCGGGCGTCGGACGCCTCCTTCTCCGCCTCCTCCTGCGCGGCGGCAAGCAGCCTGGAGCGCAGGATACGCATCGCCTGCTCCTTGTTCTGGAGCTGGCTCTTCTCGTTCTGGCAGGAAGCGACGATGCCGGTCGGCTGATGCGTGATGCGCACCGCGGAGTCGGTGGTGTTGACGGACTGGCCGCCGGGTCCGGAGGAGCGGTAGACGTCGATCCGCAGGTCGTTCGCGAGGATCTCGACGTCGACCTCCTCGGCCTCGGGCGTGACGAG
>DATMEI010000018.1:0-14649 GCA_035556995.1 Streptomyces sp. | reverse complement strand
ACGGACCGATGCCGGGAGCATGTTGACGTTGCCGGCGACGATGCCGAGGAGTACGGCCACGGTGAGTGCGTTCACCACCGGTATCAGGTGGTTGACCAGCATCGCCACGCCCACAGCAAGCACTGCCGTGAGCAGCCCGGGCAGCAACTGTGCGGGGCTCGCGGTGCCGGAACGCCGGGCGGGGCGATCCGTGGTCGAAGTCATGGAGTGACTTTCCGCCTGCCCCACCCGACCGTGTAGCCCCCGATTTCCGCGGAGCTCATACCCTTCGGCTATGAGCGAGACCGATCTCGAGTCGCTGCGGTTGCTGGTGCTCGTGGGCGAATTGGGCAGCTTGGGTCGGGCTTCAGCTGAAATGGGCATCAGTCAGCCGTCGGCGAGCAAGCGCATGTCCACTCTGGAGCGCCGGCTGGGCATCGCCCTGGTGGACCGGACGAAACGCGGGTCCGTGCTGACCCCGGCCGGAACGGTCGTCATGGACTGGTCCCGCCGGGTGCTGGACGAGGTCGACGGACTGCTCGCGGGTGTGGCCGCGTTGCGGTCCCAGCAGGACGCCGAGCTTCGGGTGGCGGCCAGCATGACGATCGCCGAATACCTCGCGCCGGGCTGGATCGGTGAACTCCGCCGCGCCGAGGCCCACCTGTACGTCGGCCTTCAGGTGATGAACTCCGCCGCCGTGACGCAGCTGGTCTCCGGGGGAGAGGTCGACCTGGGCTTCATCGAGTCACCCTCGGTGCCGAGCGAACTGGACCACTGCCGTGTCGCGGTGGACCGGCTGGCCGTAGTGGTGTCGCCAAGCCATCCGTGGGCCCGCCGTCACCATCCGGTGCCACTCGGCGAACTCGCGGCTGCCCCACTGGTCGTTCGCGAGCCCGGTTCCGGAACCAGGGAGACACTGGACGGAGCCTTGGAGCGGGCGGGCTGCGGCCCGGCCCGCCCGGAGCTCGACCTCGGATCGACCACGGCCGTGCGCAGCGCGGTGGTCGCGGGAACCGGACCCGCGGTGCTGAGTGTGCTGGCGCTGAGCGCCGACCTGGCGGAGGGGCGCCTCGTAGAGGTCGCCGTCGAGGGACTCGACCTCCATCGAGCGCTGTATGCCGTGTGGCCGAAGGGCAGGCGGTTGGCCGGGCCGGCCGCCGATCTTCTCGCGATCGCCGCCCGCAGCGGTTTGCAGGAAACCGTCCGGGCCCGGCCCGCCGGGGGAGCGGGGCCGCCGAGTGCTGACTGAATAAATTCATTCAGCACCTTGTCCGGCCATGAATGGGCTGATACAAAGACGCGAGCGGTCGTCGGCCGATTATCCGTCCGCCCAGGACCGGCATTGCGCACGGCCCATCGATGCCTCCGGCGGAAGTCGGTGACCCAGGCCCCACCGGGTAGGAATAAGAGGGACTCGCATGCAAGAGGTATGGATGCGCTTCGTATCGCATCACGACATCGAGCAATTGAAGCTCACCAACGGTGATTTCCTCGAGGCGGTCGAGGACGTGCTCACCGACCACGGAAACGACCGCGTCGTTTTCGAGCCCCGTATGCATCTGATCCCTGACAACGGCGGTAAGGGCCACTTCAACGTGCTCAGGGGACATCTGTCCGAGAAGCAGGTCAGTGGAGTCAAAGTCGTGGGCGACTTCGTGCCCAACTTCCAACTCGGCCTGCCGAGCGAGATGGCACTGATCCTGCTCATGGACCCGGACAACGGGATGCCGCGTGCCATCGTCGACGGAACTCTGATCACCGAAGCACGCACCGGCGCCATGACCGCCATCGGCGCCAAACACCTCGCGCGCCCCGACTCGAAGATCCTCGGGCACATCGGTGCTCGCGGCAGCGCCTGGTGGAACGTGGTCCTGCTCGACGAGCTGTTCGACTTCGACGAAATCCGCGTGACGAGCAAGCGCCCGGAGTCACGGGAGTCGTTCGCCGCGCGGCTCTCCGAGCACCTGGGCAAGCCCGTGCGCGCGGTGGACACCGCTGAAGAGGCGTTGGACGGCGCGGACATCATGGTCGAGGCGTCACGGCTGACCGAGCGCAGCCCGTTGGTGCGTACCGAATACATCCGCCCTGGCACCTTCGTCGTCCCCTACGGCACGATCAGCGCGGTCGAGATCGACTTGCTCGACCGGATCGACAAGGTCGTGGTGGACAACTGGCGCGAGTCGCAGTCGGGCGCAGGCCAGTTCGGGGCGCTGCGCCCGCACCTCGACAGCGGAAGGCTCACCGAGGAAACGCTGTACGGGGAGATCGGTGAGATCGTCGCGGGCCACAAGCCGGCTCGTGAGAGCGACGACGAGAGCATCCTGTTCTGGCACCGGGGCCTGTCCACGACGGATGTCGCGACGGCGCACATGATCTTGCAGCGGGCGGAGAACGCCGGCCTGGGTTCGATGCTCCGCTACCACTGACGTCCTTCCTTCAGGAGAGGCCGTGACCCCCGGGCGTAGCTGCCGCTGGGAGGGCACACGCGCTCTCGCCGGACGCCCCGGCCGCCAGGTCCAGAGGGGCTCGCGCGCGCCCAGACCTCCGCTTCGGGGAGCCCTGGAGGACGTGATCGCTCGTGGCGAACAGAGGAGCAGGGCGGAACATCTGCGAGGCGCTGCGCATTGAGTGGGCATAGCTCAACTTGCCTGCCTAGGGAGAGATCATGGCCTCGAAGTCCACATCGCTCACCCTGCCCGTGCTGCCCCTCGACGAGGAGGTCGTGCTGCCGGGAATGGTGGTGCCGCTGGACCTGTCCGACAGTGATGTACGGGCGGCGGTCGAAGCCGCGCAGGCCGCCGCGCCCGAAGGAGAGAAGCCGCAGGTACTGCTCGTACCGCGGGTCGGCGGACGATACGCGGACATCGGTGTGCTCGGCCGCGTCGAGCAGGTCGGGCGGCTCGCCGACGGTGATCCAGGAGCCCTGATCCGCGGCCGGCAGCGGGTGCGGGTCGGCTCCGGTACGACCGGCCCGGGCGCCGCCCTCTGGGTCGAGGGCACAGGCATCGAGGAGTCAGAACCTCAGCCGGCCCCCGGAGACCAGTCCGACAGCCCGTCCGACAGCCGGCCTGCCGGGCAGTCCGCCGGTCCGGGTGAGGCGGCCGAGCTGATGACGGAGTACAAGGCGCTCGCGGCCGACTGGCTGCGCAAGCGCGGCGCCTGGCAGGTCGTGGACCGCCTGCAGCAGATCGACGACGTCGGTCAGCTCGCCGACAACGCCGGGTACTCCCCGTTCCTGTCCACCGAGCAGAAGATCACCCTGCTGGAGACCATCGACCCCGTCGAGCGGCTGCGCTTCGCCGTCGCCTCGCTGCGCGAGCACCTGGCTGAGCAGAACGTCGCCGAGTCGATCGCGAAGGACGTCCAGGAGGGCGTCGACAAGCAGCAGCGCGAGTTCCTGCTGCGCCGCCAGCTGGAGGCCGTACGCAAGGAGCTGTCCGAGCTGAACGGCGACCCGGAGGACGAGGGTGAGGACTACCGCGCCCGCGTCGAGGCCGCCGGTCTGCCCGAGCACGTGCACAAGGCGGCGCTCAAGGAGGTCGACAAGCTGGAGCGCTCCTCCGACCAGTCGCCCGAGGGCAGCTGGATCCGCACCTGGCTCGACACCGTCCTGGAACTGCCCTGGAACGAGCGGACCGAGGACGCCTACGACATCGGCGGCGCACAGGCGGTCCTGGACGCCGACCACGCCGGGCTGCAGGACGTGAAGGAACGCATCACCGAGTACCTCGCGGTGCGCAAGCGGCGCGACGAGCGCGGTCTCGGCGTCGTGGGGGGCCGCCGCGGCGGCGCGGTGCTGGCGCTGGTGGGTCCGCCGGGTGTCGGGAAGACCTCGCTGGGTGAATCCGTCGCGCGTGCCATGGGACGCGAGTTCGTACGGGTCGCGCTCGGCGGTGTCCGCGACGAGGCGGAGATCCGCGGGCACCGTCGTACGTACGTCGGCGCGCTGCCCGGCCGCATCGTACGGGCGATCAAGGAAGCCGGTTCGATGAACCCGGTGGTGCTGCTGGACGAGGTCGACAAGGTCGGCTCCGACTTCCGCGGCGACCCCTCGGCGGCGCTTCTCGAAGTCCTCGACCCGGCGCAGAACCACACGTTCCGTGACCACTACCTGGAGGTCGAACTCGACCTGTCGGACGTGGTCTTCCTCGCCACCGCCAACGTTCTGGAAGCGATCCCCGAAGCACTGCTGGACCGTATGGAGGTCGTGCAGCTCGACGGCTACACGGAGGACGAGAAGATCATCATCGCCCGTGACCACCTGCTGTCCCGTCAGCTGGAGCGTACGGGCCTGGCCGCCGACGAGGTGCGTATCGAGGACGGTGCGCTGCGCAAGCTCGCGGGCGAGTACACGAGGGAGGCGGGCGTGCGGAACCTGGAGCGCGCCGTCTCACGGGTGCTGCGCAAGGTGGCGGCGCAGCACGAGCTGGGTGAGCGGGAACTCCCCGTCACCGTCGGCCCGGACGAGCTGCGCGCGCTGATCGGACGCCCGCACCACACCCCCGAGTCCGCACAGGACCCGGCGGAGAGGCGCACGTCCGTGCCGGGTGTCGCGACGGGTCTGGCGGTCACAGGCGCGGGCGGTGACGTGCTCTTCGTCGAGGCGTCGCTCGCCGACCCGGAGACTGGCGGCTCCGGGCTGACCCTGACGGGGCAGCTGGGTGACGTGATGAAGGAGTCGGCACACATCGCCCTGTCGTACCTGCGTTCGCGCGGTGCGGAGTTGGAGCTGCCGGTCGGCGATCTGAAGGACCGCGGCATCCACCTGCACGTGCCTGCGGGCGCCGTGCCGAAGGACGGCCCGAGTGCCGGTGTCACCATGACCACCGCGCTGGCCTCGCTGCTGAGCGGACGTCAGGTGCGTACGGACGTGGCCATGACCGGCGAGGTGTCACTGACCGGCCGGGTGCTGCCCATCGGCGGGGTCAAGCAGAAGCTGCTCGCGGCGCACCGCGCGGGGGTCACCACGGTGATCATTCCCAAGCGGAACGAGCCCGACCTCGACGATGTGCCCGAGGAGGTGCTGGACGGGCTCGACGTCCACCCGGTCGCCGACGTCCGCCAGGTGCTCGAACTGGCCCTGACGCCCGCCGAGTCCGGCTGCCTCCAGGGTGGCGGGCGGGAGTTCCCGGTGGCGGCCTGACGTCCCCGCCCACCACCCCTTCCGGCGGGGTGGTGGGCGGCCGGATGGAAGAACTGAACATGCGGCACATGCGGGCATCGGATAGATCTCTGAGTGGTGATCCGCGGCGATCAGATCTGACGGCTGCTCGGAGACATCTGGGCGTCACCAGGGTCACGTACTCCCCCTGCCCCCACAGCCAAGGGAATCCGCATGACTCGCAAACTCAGACGCGTAACCATCACCGCGACCGCCGGCCTCGGCTTGTGCCTCACCCTTCTCCCCACCGGGTCGGCGCAGGCGCAGGCGCCGACTCGCGTGCCCTGCAACGACGTCGCCGCACTCAGGGCGGCCATCACACAGGCGAACACCGGCGGCGGCAGCATCGTCCTCGCCCCTCGTTGCGTCTACAACCTCTCGCAGCCGGACAATCCGGATGACGGCCTGCCGGAGATCACCGGCAAGGTGCGGATCTCCGGAGACGGCACCGCCATTCAGCGCGGCACCAACGCCCCGGCGTCCTTCCGCGTCTTCCACGTGAAGCAGGGCGGCAGCCTCAGCCTGAAGTCGGTCAGCGTCCGCGGTGGTGAGACCACCGTGGACTCGGGCCATGGCGGGGGCTTCTTCAACGACCGCGGCACGCTCTCCCTGACCGACGTGACAGTCAGGGACAACAGGGGCAGCGTCGGCGCCGGGATCTGGAACCAGCTGGGAACGCTCGTCCTGAAGAACTCCACGGTCAGCAACAACAGAGGCGGTTTCGGCGGTGGCGTGGCCACCAACGGGACGATGACGATGACAGGCGGCGCCATCCGCGACAACTGGGGCGGCCAGTGGGGAGGCGGCCTCGCGAACGCAGGCGAAACCAAGCTGGAGCACGTGTCGGTCGACGGCAACGACTCCGGCGACCACGGGGGCGGCGTCATGACCATGGCCATCAACAACGAGACCGGGCCGCTGCGGATGAACTTCACCAGGGTCAGGGACAACATCGCCCAGACCGACGGCGGCGGCGTCCAGACGGGTGCGAACGAGCCGACGACGCTGTACAGGAGCAGCGTCAGCCACAACACCGCGAACGGCGGCCCCACCCGCGGCGGCGGCATCGCGAACCCCGGGACCCGCTTCAGCCTGTTCATCGGTACGAGCGGCGCCCCCAGGCAGGAAGAGAGCAAGGGCGCATCCACCAAGCAACCGACCCCGTTCGAGGTGAACCTCATCCGCAGCACCGTCTTCAAGAACCACCCCACCAACTGCGCGCCGCCCAACAGCGTCCCCCGCTGCGACGCGGTCGGCTCCACGCCGGCCAAGAACACGACGAAGCCGGGGAAGAGCTGACCGACGACAGCGGGCGGGAGCTCCCGGTGGCGGCCTGACGCCGCCACCGGGCACCCCCTCCCGGCTGGGAAACGCCGCGCCGGCACCGTTCGCCGGCGCGGCGTGGTGCGGAGTGGCGCGGTTTCACGTCATCCGTTGGCGAGCGCCTTCAACCGGTCCATCGATCCGTTGAAGCTGTTGTGGTCCCCGACGATCGGGCCGGTCGAGGTGTACTGCCAGAAGGTGTGGAAGCCCCAGCCGGCTGGGAGCGTGCCGGGCGAGGAGGCGTACCGGGCGATCCACAGCGGGTTGGTGTTGCCGAAGCCGCCGTTGTTGCCGGTGCACTGCGTCCACCAGTTCGTGGTCGTGTAGATCACCGCGTCGCGGCCGGTGCGGGCCTTGTACCTGTTGGTGAAGTCCCTTATCCAGTTGACCATCGCGCTCTGGCTCAGCCCGTAGCACGTGGATCCGTACGGGTTGTACTCGATGTCCAGCACACCCGGCAGCGTCTTGCCGTCCTTGCTCCAGCCGCCGCCGTGGTCGACGAAGTAGTTGGCCTGCGCGGTGCCGCTGGAGTTGTTCGGCAGCGCGAAGTGGTACGCGCCGCGGATCATGCCGACGTTGTACGAGCCGTTGTACTGCTGCGTGAAGTAGGGGTTCGTGTACGAAGTGCCCTCCGTCGCCTTGACATAGGCGAACCGCACGCCGCTGCCCCACAGGGACGACCAGTTGACGTTCCCCTGATGGCTGCTCACATCGACGCCCTCGACGGTCGCGGCGAGACTCTCGGGCGGGGTCCCGTCGGTGGGGTCGCCGCCCTCGTGCATGCGTACGCCCACGCCCATCGATGCCTCTCCGGGCTTGATGGGCTTGTCGTCCTGCGGTGCCGCGTTCGCCGTGCCGGGGGCGGTGACGACGAGCACGAGTGCCGAGATGAACATCCCGGCCGCAGAGAGGATTCCGCGCCTGCGGCGGGCCGTGCCGGATCCGTGACTGGGCATTGCTGCCTCCGAAACCGTCGGTGGGGATGGGGCGACCTGCCGCTGGTGTGGGCATGTCATGTTGACCGTACGCGCGTAGACACAGGCGCGGAAGGGTCCCCGTCGCCGCCGGTGGTCCATACCTGCGAAATACTGACGGAACTGGGACGATCGCCGTCAGTGGCGGGAACTTTCTGCACGGAAACCTGGGAGAGGGCGCATACGTGGACGAGTCCATGCGGAAGTACGCACCCGAATTACTCGACCTGGAAAGGGAGTTGGCGGTCTTCTTGCGGCGGGCCCGCGCCTTCTCGGGCGAGTTGTCCCGCGAGGTGCATCCCGAGCTGGAGCCCGCCGCGTACGGGCTCTTCGTCCGCCTGGAAGAGGTCGGTCCCCAGCGCGCCACAGCCCTCGCCGCGTTCTTCGGCGTCGGCAAAGCCACCGTCAGCCGTCAACTCCGTGCGCTGGAGAACCTCGGCCTGATCACCCGGTCCCCGGACCCCGCCGACGGCCGCGCCTCGCTCGTGCACCTCACCGCGCAGGGTCATGACCGCTTCTCGCGGGTGCGGGACGCGCGGCGGACGGAGTACGTACGCAAGCTGGCCGCCTGGGACCGTCTGGAGGTCGCCGAGCTGGCGAGGCTGCTCCACCAGCTCAACGAGCTTGTGGACACGGAGAGTTAGAGGCGGCAGGCCGCCGGACCGGCTGCGGTGGGAGGCCGCGCAGGGGGGCGGGAGGGTTCGTTCAGGGCGGCCCCGGGGCCCGGCCGGCGCCCGCCTCCTACGTGAATGCGGCGAAGACAGCTGACGCGTCGTCGTACGTCTTGCCTCGCGGATGCGCCGTCCCCTGCGGATCGGCTCGCTCCGCCTCCCGTACGCGTTCCACCAGCATCCCCGTGCCCTCCTTCCGTACGAGCGCGAGGAGCCCCGCCCAGTCACCGAAGCGGAACGTCTCCGTCCAGCGTGCTGCCCCGTCTGTGAGGGCGAGCAGCGCCCGCACGTCCCGGCGTGGAGTCGTGCCCGTCACCGCATGGGAGGCGACAGCCGGGTCGGCGGCGGCCGTGTAGAAGCCGGTGCCGTCGGCGGCGTTGCGCAGCGCCTCCACGGCGCTTACGTATTCGGCGCGCGCGGCGGCCCGTTCGGGGGTGCCCTCGGGCAGCGCTCGCAGGCGGCTGCGCAAGGTGCGGATGTGTGCCGGGAGTTCGCCGAGCCGGGCGTCGAGTACGGGCGTCACCGTGCCGTCGGCGTGTTCCACCAGCAACGCCGAGTCCGACAGCACCAGATGCTCGACCTGCTCCTCGTCCCAGCGGACCGCGACGACAGTCGACTGCGGAGTCCGTCTGTGAGAAAGGTCACAGGTTGAACAATGTGCCTCGGCGGTACGGGAGATGGCCCTCGCGAGGCAGTCCGTCAGCGTCAGATCCCGGTGCGAAGCCGACAGTTCGAGCATCGCGCCGCCCAGCCGGGCCGTGAACCAGGGGACGGTGTGCACGCAGCCCACGTCCTCGCGGGGCGGTGTCACGCCGTCCAGAACGATCAGCGCGCCGCCCTGCCCGGAGGAGGGGAGCGCCGCCGACGCGTAGTCCTCGTTGGGGCGTTGGGGATCACCGGGCTCGCTGGCCATCTCGATGCGCATGGCGTCAGTGTGCCGGAGCGTGCGCAGGACGGACGGAAAGCGCGAGGCGGTGTCAAGGGGTGGAGCCGGACCGGTCCCGGCAGGTCAGGCGCCGTGTGAAGCGCGGAGTTGACCGGAATGAGTGGGTCCGAAAGTATGCGAGCGCGCATCTTGCCAGCCCCTCCCGGGATTTCCAACCGAGGCCCCGGAACAGGGACGTTGGCGTGCGCGGCCGGAGTTGTTGGCCGACTCCAGAGTGAGGTTCACTCCTTCGGGTGGCCCGGCAGGAGATCGTCGTCCACCCCTCATCCGCACTGGAATGGTCGGACGGGGGGATCAGGGGACGTACGAGGAAGAGCCCACACTCCTGCAACAAGAGGTTGGACTGCGCACCCGGACTGGACCCGGGGCAGGCCCCGACGAGATTGCGAGCACGGGTGCGGACGAAGCTACTGCGGAAACCGGTCGGACGGGTTGGATCCCGGGCGGCCAAGACCGTGAGCCAGGAGACGGCTGCTCCCGGTTCCCCGCCGGCCGCCGAGCGCCGGTCACGGGTACGCAACCGGCTGCTGGCCGGCGTCGCGCTGTGCTCACTCGCCGTCATCGGTGCCGGTACGCCCGCGGTGGTCAACGGCACCGAAAACCTCAGCGAATCCCAGCAGTTGGTCGACCACGCAGAACTCGACAAGCGCTCCGTCGCCCTCAGCCACGCCCTCGCCGACGAACGTGACGGCATGGTCGAGTACGTCGCCGCGGGACGCACCAGCAGGGACGGCGCCGGGGTCACGGAGGAGCAGCGTGCCCGCGTCGACCGCCAGGTCACCGAGATCAGGGAGACCGCGCCCGCCGCGGTGAGGAACGCCCTGAAGAAGCTCTCCCGCATCCGCCAGGAGGCGCAGGCCGGCAAGGCCACCGCCCAGGACATCCACGAGGCGTACACCGGGACCGTCAAGACCCTTCAGGACGTCGGCGCCTCCGTCGCCCGCTCGCTCCCCGCCCGCGCCCAGACCTCATCCGGTTCCTCCGGCGGTCCGGCGAACGCACAGGCGTTGCCCGACCTCGGCCGGGCCGTCGAGCAGGCATCCGCCGTGCGCGGACTGCTGCGCGGCGCCCTCGCGGGCGACGGCGGCCAGCCGGGCCTGACGGCGCAGGCGCAGCGCGCGAACGTACGGGAGCAGGCCGCCCTCGCGGACTTCGGGGACGCCGCGGGCACACGCGCGTCCGAGACGTACGCCAAGACGGTCACCGGCGCCGACGTCACGCTCGCCGAGCGCTATCTTCAGCGGCTCACAGACCGGCCGTATCTGGACGCGGGCGACCGCGGCCTGGACCACGAGCGCATCGACGCCGCCCTCTCGGCGCGCATCGACAGCATGCGCGGTGTCCAGGCGTCCTTCGCCGCCGACGAGTTGAAGCGCCTGGAGCAGCTGCGCGACGACGACGTGACGGGGCTGGAGCTGCGCATCGCACTCGTCGCGGGATGTCTGCTGATCGCGGTCGGCGTCAGCGTCCAGACGGCCCGCTCGATGGCACGGCCGCTGTCCGTGCTCACCCGCGGGTCGCGGAGGCTCGCCGAGAATCCAGTGGGTGAGAAGCCGGTCACCTACAGCGGCAGGAACGACGAGTTCGCCGATGTCGTGAAGTCGCTGAACGGGATGCGCGAGACGGTCGTCACCGTCCACGAACGCGCCGCCGAGGCCGAGGCCGACAACACCTACCTCGTACGCTCCAAGGACTCGCTCACCGCCGAACGGGACCGGCTGCGCGGCGAGTTCGCCGCCCTCAAGGAGCATGTCGACGCCTTGTCGGGCGCGGTGCACGGCACCTTCGTCAACCTGGCGCTGCGCACCCTGGGCCTCGTCGAGCGCCAACTCGGCGTCATCGAGAGCCTGGAGGAGGAGGAGAGCGACCCCGGCCGTCTGAGCACGCTCTTCAAGCTCGACCACCTGGCGACCCGGATGCGGCGGTACAGCGAGAATCTGCTGCTGCTCGCGGGAGCGGAACACGCCACCGCGCACCACTCCGGTCCCGTGCCGCTGCTGGACGTCCTGCGGGCCGCGATCAGTGAGATAGAGCGCTACGAGCGGGTGGAACTGGGCACGTTGCCGCCGCACGCACAGGTCTCCGGCTTCGCCGCCGACGACTTGAGCCACCTCGTCGCCGAACTCCTCGACAACGCTGCCACCTTCTCCCCGCCGGACACCCGAGTACAGCTGTCCGGCTGGCTCCTGGAGAGCGGCGAAGTCATGCTCTCGGTCGAGGACGAGGGGATCGGCATCACCGGCAGACGGCTCTCCTCGCTCAACGCACGGCTGAGCGTGCCCGACGGACAGGAGCCTCCGGAGCTGGACACGGCCGTGGACCCGCAGTCCAGGGAGCGCAGGCCTGAAGCCGGCCTGGGCATGGGGCTGTACGTGGTGGCGCGGCTCGCGTCCCGGCACGGGCTGCGGGCGCAGCTGCGGGAGCGCAAGCAGGGCGGCATCGCGGCTGTCGTGGCGGTGCCCAGCACGCTGCTGCCGTCCCGGCCGACTCCCGTCGCAGCTCCGACGGGCGACGGTGTACGCATCCCGGCTCAGACTTCGCCGTCCCTCCCCGGCTCGGTCGCCGAAGCCAACTCCAATGCGCTGCCCGTTCGTCGCCCCCCGGGTGCCGTCGGCGGCGGCGGGAACGGCCCGGCCCTCTCGGAGACCCCCTCTTCGGAGACCCCGCATTCGGAGCCCTCGCATTCGGAGGCCCCGTATGCGGAGGGCGGTGCGGGAAGCCCGTCGTCCGGGGACACTTCGGACGCGCCGGATGTGGCGGATGCGGCGGACGACCCGATGGTCACAGCCGCGGAGCAGGCGATACGCAAGGCCGGGGACACCGAGGGAGGTTCGGGCTCGCCCCTCGCACCGCAGGATCCCGCAGCGGCTCCAACGCCCGCTCCCGCACAGGAATCCGTCCCCGAGCAGCACGGACTCGCACCCGGGGACGGCTTCGCCGAGGAGGCGGCACGTCCTGACACCGGCAGGGAAGCCGCCCCGGAAGCGGAGACGCACACGGACGCCGACGCGGACGCCGACGTGGAGGACCCGAAGCCGAGGGTCACCGACAAGGGGCTGCCGAAGCGGAGACCGCACCAGGTCGCTGCGCAGACCGGCCCCGTGCAGCCACGCAAACAGAGCGCCAATGCCGAGGAGTTGCGCCGCCGCCTCGGTGGCTTTCAGCGGGGCGCGCAGCACGGACGGCGTGACGCGGAAGCTGAGACCGGCGCTGAAGAGAATGAAACTGATCAACCGGGGGCGCAGTCAGATGGTGGCACAGCCGAGGAGGCTCGTACGTGAACGCGTCCACCACGCGCAGGACCGGCAGTACGCAAGCGCGCAATCTGCGCTGGCTGTTGGACAACCTTGTCGACGAGGTGCCGGGCATCCTGTCCGTCGCCGTCGTCTCTTCGGACGGACTGCTGTTGCTCTCCTCCGATCCGAAGCAGGATGAAGCGGCCGAGGCGGCATCCGCCCGTTCCGGTCAGGAGGGTGACGGCGCCGCCGCCGGTGGAACCGGCAGCAACGCCGCGGGCCCACCCCCCGTCCGTCAGGAGAACCGGCGCGGCGGACCGAAGGGTTCAAGCGCCGACCTGGCCACCATCGTCTCCGGCCTCGGCTCGCTGACGCTCGGCGCCGCCAAGCTGATGGACGGCGGCGAGATACGGCAGACGATGATCGCCATGGACGAGGGATCGCTCTTCGTGATGTCGGTCAGCGACGGCTCACTGCTCGGCGTCCATGCCACGCCGGACTGCGACATGAGCGTCATCGCCTATCACATGGCGCTGTTCGTCGGCCGTGCCGGCCATGTCCTCACCCCCGAACTCCGCAACGAACTGCGCACGTCGATGGAGCTGGACCAGTGACACCTGCTGCTTCCTCCCAACCCGCCTTGCCCGTACGACGCGGCGAGACAGGCAAATCCAAGAGAGTACGTCCTTACACCCTCACCGGCGGCCGTACCCGCTTCGGTCATGTGCTGCTGGTCGAGACGATCGTCGCTGCGATCGAAGCACCTGAGGAACGCCCCGAGCTGACCTCGGGCGGACTGCGTGACCGGGTCATGCCGGAGATGCGGGCCATTGTCGAACTCTGCCGCCGCATGCGGTCGGTGGCGGAGATCGCCGCACTGTTGAAGATGCCGCTGGGCGTGGTCCGCGTTCTGCTCAGCGACCTCGCCGATCAAGGACGGGTGCGCGTACACGGCACAGGGCACGGCAGCGACCGTCCCGACCGTGCGCTGCTGGAAAGGGTGCTGGGTGGACTTCGCAGGCTCTGAGCCGGTCGTGGAAGGGGCGCGGAGCGCGCGAAGTGCGCAGAACGCTTCGAAGAACTCTCCAAGGATTGAGGACTGGCAGGAGGATCTCTCCAGCGCTCCCATATCCACCAAGATCGTGGTGGCGGGCGGCTTCGGTGTCGGCAAGACGACCCTGGTCGGGTCGGTCTCGGAGATCGAGCCGCTGACGACCGAGGCGTTGATGACACAGGCGAGCGAGTCGACGGACGATCTCGCCTCGACGCCGGAGAAGACCACCACCACGGTCGCCATGGACTTCGGGCGGATCACGCTCGAGGACGACCTCGTGCTCTATCTCTTCGGCACACCGGGGCAGCAGCGCTTCTGGTTCATGTGGGACGACCTCGTACGCGGGGCCATCGGAGCGGTCGTCATGGCGGACACGCGCCGGCTCGAGGACTGCTTCCCGGCGCTCGACTACTTCGAGAGCTGCGGGTTCCCCTACGTCGTGGCGGTGAACCACTTCGAGGGGACCACTGCGTACGCGGCGAGGGACGTGCGAGAGGCTCTGTCGGTGCCCGAACGGGTACCAGTCGTGATCATGGACGCACGGGAGCGCCCCACAGTCGTCAACGCGCTGCTCGCACTGGTCAGTCACGCCTTGGACGTCGCGCCCGCCTGAGCGGGTCCGGAACCGCACGCACGCACGGAGAAGAGAGACCCGCCATGCGAAAGATACTCATCGTCGGAGCCGGCCAGGCAGGGCTCCAACTCGCCCTCGGGCTGCAGTCGAACGGCTACGAAGTCACTGTGATGTCGAACCGTACGGCGGACGAGATACGCGGCGGCCGAGTCATGTCGACGCAGATGCAGTTCGACCAGGCGCTGCAGTACGAGCGCGACATCGAGGCCAACTTCTGGGAGAGCCAGGCCCCCAAGGTCGCGGGCCTCGGCGTCTCCGTCGCCGACCCCGAATCCGTACACGGGCCCGGCGAGACCCAACGGGCCATCAACTGGCTGGGGATGCTCGACGGCTACGCCCAGTCCGTCGACCAGCGCGTGAAGATGGCCGGCTGGATGGAGACCTTCGCCCAGCGCGGCGGCCAGCTGGTGATCCACGGAGCGGCCGTCTCCGACCTCGACTTCTTCGCCCGCAAGTACGACCTCGTCCTCGTCGCCGCAGGCAAGGGCGAGCTGGTGTCGATGTTCGAGCGGGACGCCGAGCGCTCCCCGTACGACGCACCGCAGCGCGCCTTGGCCGTCAGCTACGTCAACGGGCTCGAGCAGCGCCCCGAGCACCCGGATACGGAGGCCGTGCGCTGCAACCTGGAGCCGGGCGTCGGCGAGATGTTCGTCATGCCCTGCCTGACCACT
>DATMEI010000017.1:0-2516 GCA_035556995.1 Streptomyces sp. | reverse complement strand
CACGCGCTGCTCTTCCGCATCGCGTCCGAAGAGCCCGAACTGTCCGGAATATCCGGGCAGTTGCACGAACTGGTCGCGAACTGCCTCACCAAGGAACCCGAGGCGCGCCCCGGCCTGGGTGAGCTGATGGCGCGCACGGAGGGCGAAGTGGCCGGCGCCTGGCTGCCGGGTGAGGTGCTCGCGCAGCTCGGACGGCATGCCGTGCAACTGCTCGACAGCGAGGACCCGGAGACGGACGGTGTGGGGTCCGGGGGATCCGGAGGGTCCGGAGCTGCCGGGGTGGCCGGGATGACCGGCGGCTTCATGCCGTCTGCGCCTTCCGCGTTCTCCACACCCACACCGACACCCACACCTTCGACGCCACCGCCGGTCGCACCCTCGACACCGCTGCCCTCGACGCCACCGCCGGCCGTGTCGACGCCGCCGCCGTCGACACCCTCGACGCCACCCCACGGACCGATGGCCGGCGCGTACGGTCCGCCCGCGGGCAGTCCTTACGCTCCCCGGCAGCCCTGGCAACAGCCGCCCGGGCAGGCCGCGTTCCAGCACGGTCCCGGATTCGCGGGCACCGGTCCTGGCCCCGGCCCCGGCATCGGCCCCGCCGCTCCCCCCTCATCCGGAGCGCTGCAGCGTCCGGTGCATTCGCCCCGCAAACTGGCGCAGGGCGTGACCGTGTTGCTGAGCCTGACGCTGATCATGAACGTGATCTGCCTGTTCGTGCTCGGCATCGTCGACGCTTCCCTCAGCGATACGCCTTCGATCATCGCCGACACCGCGAACCTCGAAAGCGTCAGTGGCTTCTACGGTCTGAAGAGCGTCACGCTGACGGTGGAGGCGATCAGCACTCTGCTCGGCATTCCCCTCATCGTGCTGTGGCTCATGTGGTTCTGGCGGGTGCGCGTGAACGCGGAGGCCTTCGCACCTGGGCGTATCCGCCTCTCATCGGGCACGGCGGTCGGCGCCTGGTTCATTCCGGTGTGCAACCTGTTCATGCCCAAGCAGGTGATCAACGACGTCTGGAACGCGAGCAATCCGGCCGTGGCCCCGTGGTACGGGCACGGGCCTCGTCCCACTTCCAAGCGGGGCCTGGTCAACTGGTGGTGGGTACTGTGGCTCCTCTACTTCTGTTTCGGGTCCCTCTCCAGCTATGAGAGCTGGTACGACATGGACAACGTCCAGGCCGCCCAGGAGACCAACGCGCTGGCCCTCTTCGTCGAGCTCCTCGGCATTCCGGCGACGATCGTCGCCATGACGTTCGTCAACCGCCTCACCTCTCTCCAGGACGGCAAGCTCACCGGACGCGGCTGACCGCCCCAACTGGACGGCCGCCACCGGCCGTCCACAACCGACCGACCACAACCGACCGTCCGCAACGGGCCCCACCGCAACCGGCCGGAACACAAAGGGACAGAGCGGCCCAGGCGAGGCACCCCGGACAACGCCACCTGGCACGACCATCAAACGGGAACCGGTTGGCAGCCCGACCGTGACCTTTGTGACCGACAGTGAGAGAGACTCAGGACGCACGGCGTCAGATCCACGTGGGGGAAGAACATGGCACAGCTGGCGGCGGACGACCCGCATTCGGTCGGCGGTTACCGGCTGTTGAGCAGACTCGGTGCCGGCGGCATGGGCAGCGTCTACCTGGCCCGGTCCGAGGGCGGCCGTACGGTCGCGGTGAAGCTGATCAAGGCGGAGCTGGCAGCCGAACCCGAGTTCCGCTCCCGCTTCCGTCTCGAGGTCGAGGCCGCACGGCGCGTGGGAGCGCGCTGGACCGCGCCCGTACTCGACGCCGACACCGAGGCCGAAACCCCCTGGGTCGCGACGGGTTACATCGCCGGGCCCTCCCTGGAGCAGGTCATCTCCAGCCGGATGCAGTCCGGGAACGGCCCGCTCCCCGAGGAGTCCGTCCGCACCCTCGCCTACGGGCTCGCCAGCGCGCTGCTCGACATCCACGGCGCCGGTGTCGTCCACCGCGACCTCAAGCCGTCCAACGTCCTGGTCACCATCGACGGTCCGCGCGTCATCGACTTCGGCATCGTCCGGGCCCTCGACGCGCTTCCCGACTCCACGATGACCAACACCGGCGTGGTCGTCGGCTCCCCCAGTTACATGTCGCCGGAGCAGATCAGGGCCCAGCAGGTCACCCCGGCCAGCGACGTCTTCTGCATGGGTTCGGTGCTCGCGTACGCGGCGACGGGACGTACGCCCTTCGGCGGTGAGGGCGGGGGCATGCACGCGGTGATGTTCCGCATCGCCGCCGAGGATCCGGACCTGGAGGGCATCGAGGAGCCGCTGCGCGAACTGATCGCCTCCTGCCTGGCCAAGGAGCCGGAGGAGCGGCCCGCGCCCGAGGACGTCATCGCGGGCGTGCAGCCCATCTCGTCCGGTACGGCCTCGGCACCCTGGCTGCCGGCCACGCTCATCGCCGAACTGGGGCGGCACGCGGTCCAGTTGCTGGACACCGACACCCCGCCCTCCGGGTCGGGGGCGCCGGGCGTACCAGGCAGCGCCGC
>DATMEI010000016.1:0-8745 GCA_035556995.1 Streptomyces sp. | reverse complement strand
TCGCTGTGGGTGAGCGAGCGGGTCTTGGCGGGGGTTCTGCGGCTTGTGCGTTTGGCGGTGCGGGCGGTCTCGGCGGTGGTGAGGAAGCGGGAGAGCAGGACGGTTTCGGGGCAGCGGCCGGTGTGGCGTGCGCGGTGTTCGGTGGCGAGGGTGTCGAGGAAGTCCTGCACGAGGGGGTGTGGGGCGGGTGCCTGGTCGCCTTTGTTGCCTGTGGAGGTGAGTGTGTCGCCGCGTACGGACAGGGCGGCGGCCACGGCGGGGAGGATGCCGTCGCGGCGGTGCTGGATGGGGGGTGCGGTGTCGTCGGTGGTGGACGTCCAGCCGACGCGGGGGTCGGCTTGTGTGGTGGGCGCGGCGTGCGCGGTCGGTGCGGATTGCAGCGGTGCGGCGTTCATGTGGTGGTTCCTCCCCGCACGGCCCCTTCTGCCGTATGTGCCGTGTGTGTCGCCTGTGTGTCGCGCCAAGTATGCAGTGTGCGGGCCGAGTCGATCATGTCGGCGGGTTTGTCATGGGGTTGTGACGGTTTCCGGGGTGGTGTGGAACAGGGGTGGTGGTTGCGCGGAGCGGGGGCCAGCATGCGCTGGTACGTCAATCTTCGAGGCAGGGGTTACGGAATGCTCAGCACCTCTATACGGCGTCGGGATGCTCGAGTTCGTCACAGTCGCACGTGTGGTCGCAGGGGTAGTCGTCTCGGTCTGCGTGTGCGGCGTGCGGTGGGGCTGGCGGTGACGGTTCCGGTGCTGGCTGTGTCGGTGGCGGCGTGCAGCGGCGGCGGTGACGGCGGTGACGGCGGCGGCGGGAAGAAGAAGGACGGCCAGGAGCAGCGGACTTCGGGCGGTTCGGGTGAGAAGGACGGCGGGGGCGACGGCGGCGGTGGTGCGGTGTCGTCGCTGGCTGAGAGGGAGTTGGCGGGGGCGCTGTTGAAGTCGGGGGATGTGAAGGGTTATCGGGTGGAGCGGAGCAAGAAGGATGCGCTGCCTGCGCAGAACACGGTGGTTTCGGGTGATCCGAAGTGTTCGGCGATCACCGATGCGATGGACTCCGAGCCGGAGCATGGCCGTACGGCGTACACGAACGGTGTGTTGCAGAAGGGTTCTTCTCCGGGGGCGGGCGGGGCTGTTCAGCAGGTGCTGCTGGCCTCGTACGGGGAGGGTGACGCCGAAGCGTGGCTGGGGGATCTGAAGAAGGCGTTGGGCGGCTGCGATTCGTTCACGGCGAAGGACGGTGCGGGCGAGAAGCAGCGGTTGAGTGTCGAGCCGGGTGAACGGGGGGCTGTGGGCGACGATTCGGTGCAGTTCACGCTGAGGCTGGCGGAGCAGAAGGCTTCTCCGCTGGTCTTCACGGTCGTACGGACGGGCGGCAGCACGGCGACGTTCATGTCGATTTCGCTGTCCGGCAAGCCGCAGCCCGTGGCGAAGGCGCTGATGGAGAAGCAGCACGAGAAGTTGACTGCGGCCGCCGGGAACTGAGGTGCGTACGGGGCCGGTGGGTCCCGGTCCGGGCGGGGCGCTGAGCTGCGGAGTGTGCCGGGTGGGGTGATCGCGTCGGGTCCCCGGGCTGTGCCTCTGTGCTGCCGTACCGCATAGGCTGTCGGTGTCAGCCAGATGTGCAGCAGGGGGCTACCGCCATGACGACAGGTCGGCTCGGGGCAGGGGCACGTCCCCACGCTCCGTTGGGGGATCCCCCGCCCGGCACCCGAGGCCGGGGGGACGCCGTGCCACCGCCGCCGAACCGCGCCTATGCGGGGCAGGTTGTGAATTTCCCGGATCCGGTGCGCGCCGCCCGTCATCCCGGTGGGGTGCGGGTGGATGAGAACGGCCTGCCCGACTTCTCGCCGTACGCGCGTGCCGCCGCTGAGATCGCGGAGCCGCCGGAGGGTTTCGGCGGTGACGAACTGCGCCTGACGGACTACGTGTCGGCCAATGCCGCGTTGCACGCTTCCGGGCACGAGTTGTGGGCGGATCTGCCGGCGGTGGCGACTCCGCATGGCTGGACGTGGCATCACGTGGCGTACGGCCGCCGGATGGAGCTGGTGCCGGTCGAGGTGAAGGCGCTGCTGCGGCATCACGGTGGTCTGGCGGTGGCGAACGTCGATCACGCCAAGAGCGGTACGCGCCCGTTGCAGGACACCCGGCCGGTGCATTTCGAGGTGCCGCACGGGGTGGCGGTGACCGAGTCGCAGGTTCTCGAGGTGGAGGAGCGGCTGGGGTACCGGCTGCCGGGTGCGTACAGGTCGTTCCTGAAGGCTGCGGGCGGTTGTGCGCCGCGGGGGTTCGCTCTGGACGCGGAGTTGGGGCTGCTTGTGGACCAGCCGTTCTTCACGGTGCGGGAGGACGCGGCGGTCAACGATCTGGTCTATGTCAACAAGTGTCTGCGTGATCACTTCACCAAGGACTTCCTCGGTGTGGGCTTCGTGCAGGGCGGGCTGATCGTGGTGAAGGTGAAGGGCGACGCTGTGGGCTCGGTGTGGTTCTGCGCGTTCGACGACGCGCGGGACCGGGACGGGCTGGAGGTGCAGGAGCGGGTTGAGCAGCTGCTGCGGCCGTGCGGCGCCGACTTCGACGAATTCCTGCTGCGGCTCGCCGGTGGTCCGCCGGAGCTGGAGACCGTGGCGAACCTGATGGTGGACGGCGGCTTCGCACGTGCCGTGCAGGCTTGAGGGTGACTTGAGGGGTGGGGTGAGGACGCGATGGTGACCTTCGCGCAGGCTCAGGAACGCGCGGAGCGCTGGGTCAACGGCGACGGCACGGGGGCACCGGGTCACCGGCAACTCGAGGTGCGGGTCCGGGAGTTCGACTTGGGCTTTGTGGCGTGGGCGGAGGCTCCCGCGGAGTCTGACGGTGCCGGGTCGGGTGCCGGGTCGGGTGCTGCGTCCGATGCCGCGTCGGCGGGGGGCGGCCGTCAGCGGCTGGTGATAGCGCGGGACAGCGGTGACACGACGCTGTGGCCGGCGCTCCCCGTGGGTGAGGTGATCCGTCGTTACGAGGA
The DNA here is from genome assembly GCA_035556995.1 of Streptomyces sp. Taxonomy (GTDB): domain Bacteria; phylum Actinomycetota; class Actinomycetes; order Streptomycetales; family Streptomycetaceae; genus Streptomyces. Next base: position 5,757 of record DATMEI010000016.1, on the reverse strand, counting down.
GGCGTACGGCAACACCGGTGTGGTGCCCGTACCTTCGTCGGTTCCGCCGCAGCGGCTGGACCTGGAGGCGACGTCGTTCCTGCTGACTCCGCCGGAGTGGCTTCAGGAGGCTGCCGACCAGATCGGTATCCCGGACCGGCGGGGCGCGGGGGCGGCGGCTGCCGCTTCGGCGGCTCCGTCCTCCGGGGGGCCGGGGGGTGCGAGTCCGTGGGATGCGGCGGACACCAGCAGTTCGGGCGGTGGTGAGGCACAGTCGCCGCCTGCGACCGTGTTCGCGCCTCCGCTTTCGGGCAGTGACGCCGACGACGCGCGGTGGGAGGCGAAGACGGCTCTGCTGCCGGAGGGCAGCGCCCTTCCGAGGACCGCCGTCTCCCCTGCGGTGGACGAGCCGGACGCCGGCCCGTCCAGCGGTCCGGCTGCGCCCCCGCCGCTGCCGCCTCCGCCGTCCCAGCCGCCGAACGCCCCGGCGCCGCCTGCCGGTTCGGATTCCGGTGGCGGCGGCGTGCATCACGCGGCGACGATGCTCGCCGATCCCTCGCAGGGCGGCCCCGGTGGCGCGGGTGCGCCTCCGCCGCCTCCCGCGCCGCCCGGAGCGGCGAATCCGGGCGCGGGCGACATCGCCGACGCCGATACGAGCCGGGCATCGCGCGGCGCCACGCCTTCGCGTCCCTCACGGGGGAGCGGACCGTCCGTACCGCCGCCGCCCGGGGCCCCCGGCACGCCCGGCGCCAGGCCGCCCGGCAGCACTTCCGGGGCGCCCGGGTCACCTGGTTCCGCCGGTTCGCCGGGAGCGGGCTACGTGCCGACGCAGATGGTTTCGTCCGACGAGCTGGAGTCCCAGCTCCGTGAGAGCGGCCAGTACCCGGCTGCGGGTTCCGAAGGGGACGGTGGGCCGGGTTCCGGCGGCGGGGATGTGCATCACGCGGCGACGATGCTCGCCGATCCCTCGCAGGGCGGCCCCGGCGCCGCGGGTGCGCCTCCACCGCCTCCCGCCGCCCCGGGAACCCCGGCCGGGCCGGGCGCGGGCGGCGGCGACGTTCACCATGCGGCGACGATGCTGGCCGGTCCGGCGCAGGGCGGCCCGGTGCAGGGCGGTCCGGGTGCTCCGCCGCCTCCCGGCCCTCCGCCGGGTCTGCCCGGCGCGCCTCCCGGTGTTCCCGGTGCGGTGCCGCCGCCGCAGGCGTACGGCTTCCCGCAGGGACAGCAACCGGGAGGGCCCCCGCCCGCAGGCCCGCCGCCCGGTGCTCCGGGAGCACCAGGCGCACCGGGTGCGCCCGCCGGTGCCCCGCCCGCCTACGGCTACCCGCAGCAGCCCACCGGCCAGCCCACGGTCGGCCCCGGCTACATGGCGGTTCTCAGCTATCGCGCACCGGACGGCACGGAGCAGCAGCTGATCCGCCGCTCCGCGCCGGGCACGCCGCACCCGGAGTGGCAGATCCTGCACGAGCTGCGCAGCATGAACGTGCCGCCGCAGCAAGTGGTCGAACTGCACACCGAGTTGGAATCCTGCGAGCTGCCGGGCGGCTACTGCGCCCGTATGGTCCGGGAGACCTGGCCCCAGGTGCGGGTCACTCACACCGCTGCCTACGGGCGCGATCACGCGTCGCGCCAGCAGGGCATGCGGCACCTGCTGGAGCATCAGGGCGAACTGCACCAGGTCGCGGACGGCCCGGCGCGGCCCGCCCCGTTCCGGGTGGCGTTGCCGCCGCAGCATCAGATCCCGCCGGTGCCGCCCGTCCCGCCGGACGCCGTCGGGCATGAGCTCGTGCAGGCCTTCGGGCCGCAGGGCGTCTTCCGCTTCGATCAGCATGCTGTCTCGCGGCAGGGTGTGCCCGACATCGTCGGGCAGACGCTGGTGTGGGCGGGTGTGCCGATCGACGTCAATCCGTTCTTCTGGGGGCAGGCGCAGCCTGGCCGCCCCGTGCCGACGCTGGCCGAACTGGCGCAGGAGCGGGGCGTGCAGCCCGCCGCCGACGCGGGTTCGTATCTGGTGATGGGCAACGACTTCGGCCGTCAGATGTGCGTGCAGTACGGGACGGCGCACATCGTGGCCGTACCGCTCGAGGGTGGTGCGGACGGGCAGCCGGCGCAGCCGCAGTTCGTCAACACGGGACTGCCGGAGTTCGTGCGCTGTCTGGCCGCGCTGGGACGGATGTGGCCCCTGCGGTACGGCCTGACGCAGGAGCAGGCCGGCCGCTGGACGGTCGACTTCCAGTCGCAGCTGGCCGCTCTCGACCCGGCGGCGCTGTCCTCGCCCGAGAGTTGGTGGGCGGTGCTGCTGGAGCAGATGTGGGACGGGCTCTTCTGATCCCTCAGAGCGGCGCTTCAGTGGTGCTCTGAGGGAGCGGGCCTTTCCGGCGCCTCGCGTTCGTGAGCGTGGCGCCGCTCGGGGCCCGTTCACCCTTCGCGGCGGTTTCAGACCCGTCGCCTGTCACTCGCACGGATGGTCCGGGATCTCCGTGTGATGACGGGCGGCGGGTTTCCTCTTTGCCGGTGACGTGCCGGATCACGCCAGTACAGGCCGGGCCCTGAGGCGGTATGCCTCCTCAACGCAGGTGACACGGCGCCCCGTTCGTGGTGCGCTCGGGTGGAGTGTTGCGTTATGACCGCTTCGCTCGGATCAAGAAAGATGTGCCTCCGCCGTTGCGGCTGTCGAGGCCGTTGAGTGTGTCGCTGAGTAAGGGGCTCGATATGGGTGCGTCGCCGCATGCCTTCGCCGTTGTACGGGGCCGTGGTTACCGGCCCGAGCAGGTCGACAGGAGGGTGGCGCGCCTGACCCGTCAGTCCCGGCAGGACTGGCAGTGCGTCGCGGAACTCACCGCGCGTGCGGAGGAGTTGCGGCTGGAAGCCGAACGGCTGTGGGACGTCGTCGCGTCCCGGCCGCCGCAGACTTTTCAGGCGCTGGGCGAGCGGGCCCGGAAGCTGCTGTCGATGGCGGAGGCGGAGAGCGCCGAGGTGCGTGCGGCAGGCCAGGAGGAGGCCCGGCGGACTGTCGAGCAGGCGGAGTCGGTGTCGGTCGCGCTGCGGGAGTCGGCGCAGCGGGACGCGCAGCGGGTGAGAACCGAGGCGGCAGCCGCCGCTGCTCGCAGGGTGGAGGCCGCGAAGAGCGAGGCGTCGTCGCTTTACGCGGAGGCGCGTGCCGCCGCGTACGAGGCGCGTACGACCGCGGAGGAGACCCTGCGCGAAGTGTCGCGGCACTGCGTCGAGTCGATGGCCGAGCACGAGAGGGCGCAGGCCGCGGCGCAGGAGGAGGCGGAGCGTCAACTCGCGGACCGTGCAGGGGCGGTCGAGGCGTACGTGGGTGGTCTGGCCGACCATGGGGAGCGGCTGCTGGCGGCGGCGAAGGCCGAACGTACGGAGGCGGAGGAGGCAGCGCGGTGCCGGCAGGAGGAGGCGCTGGCGCGGGGCGCTGAGCTGCTGGCGGTGGCGCGGGTACGCGAGGAGGGCGTGGAGCGGGAGACGGAGCGGGTCCTGCGTGAACATGCCGAGCGGGCGCAGGAGATGAGGCAGCACATGGCGCGGGTACGCAGCAGCCTCGCATCCCTGACGGGGCGTGACCCGGACGCGGAGGCGGGTATGGACGCGGAGCCGGGTGAGCCGGCCGGTCAGGCGGTCACCGTTCCGGGACAGGCCGGCGGGCGGGGACGCTGACCTGCGTACCTGCGTACCTGCGGTCGGCGTCCGGTCAGCGGCGTTCGGTGCCCGCGAGGAGGCGGGGTTCGGCCGCTCTGTACTCGGCGCGCTGCCGGTCCTGGCTTCTGCGCCGGCTGAGGAAGGTGCCCGCCCAGCCGAGGAAGAAGCCGAGCGGCATGCTGACCAGGCCGCTCGTGGTGAGCGGGAAGATGTCGAAGTCCGCGTCGGGGAAGAGCGACTGGGGCGTTCCGGAGACCGTCGTGGAGAAGGTCAGCACCACGATCGAGGAGAGGGTGCCGCCGGTGAGGCAGCCGAGCAGCCCGGTGCGGGTGAAGCGGCGCCAGAAGAGGCTGTAGACGAGGGCCGGGGCGATGGCGGAGGCCCCGATGCAGAAGGACAGGATGATCAGCGCCCGTAGCGCCTTGTCCTGGACGAGTACGGCGATGGTGATGGCGGGCAGGCCGACGGCGAACGCGGCGAGCCGGGCGATGAGCAGTTCGCGGCGCGGTGAGGGTGCCTTGCCTCTGCGGGGCATGACGTGTGCGTACAGGTCGTGGGCGAGTGAGTTGCCGCAGGCGAGGATCATTCCGGCGACCGAGGAGAGCAGGGTCAGGAAGACGGCGGTGGCGACCGTGGTGAAGACGAGAGTGGAGAACGTGGCGGAGTCCGCGACGATCGCCTGGCTGAGCTGGAGGATCGCGGTGCTGCCCTGAGGGCCGCCCGCCTCGATGACCTCGCGTCCCAGCAGGGCGGTGGCTCCGGCACCGACGATCGCGATGAGGACGACGAAGACGCCCATGATCATGACGGCGTAGGACATGGCGCGGCGGATGGCGGGCGCGTCCTTCGCGGTGTACATGCGCATCGTGACGTGCGGCAGGCATGCCGCGCCGAAGACGACCGTCAACGCGCTGAAGACCAGGTCGACTCTGCCGATGCCGGTGGCTTCGATGAGCAGCCCGGACCGGGAGAAGGCAGGTCCCCTTCCGCTGCCGGCGTCGGCGAGCGCGAGGAGACGGGACGGGTTCCAGCCGACCTTGTCCATGACGAGCGCGGCGAGCAGCGACGAGGCGCCGAAGAGCACCACGAGCTTGATGATGTGGATGAGGGCGGTGCCCTTCATGCCTCCGATGGCGGCGTATCCGATCATGAGTCCGCCGAGGGCGATGATCGTGGCCGTACGGACCGAGGAGCCCTCGAAGCCGAGCACGAGGGTGACGAGGTGTCCGGCGCCGGCGAGCTGGAAGACCATCAGGGGCAGCAGCGAGGCGAGGGTGACGAAGGTCGCGGCCAGGCGCACGCTGCGGCTGGGCGCGCGGTGGGTGAGGGCGTCTCCCATGGTGAACCGGCCTGCGTTGCGCAGTGGTTCGGCGAGCAGCACCATCAGCAGGAGCAGGGAGAGCGCGGTGCTCAGGGCGAGGATGAAGCCGTCGAAGCCGGCGAGGGCGATGATGCCGATGGTGGACAGGACGGTGGCGGCGGAGATGTAGTCGCCGGCGATGGCGAGGCCGTTGCGCAGGGGGGCGAGGGTGCGGAAGCCGGTGTAGAACTCGTCGAGGTCGTCGCGCTCGGCGCTGGTCATGATGCACAGCAGCATGGTGACGCTGACGAGCGCGGCGAAGATGGCGAAGGAGAGGGACTGCGAAGTGGCGTCGACGGTGTTCGAGTTCACCGGCCCTCCCTTTCGCGTTGTTCGGCGTCGGCTATGCGTACGCGGTGGGCGGCGGGGTCGACGGCTGAGCGGGCGACGAGTTCGTAGCCGATGATCGCCAGCAGTGTGAGCGGGACCAGCGAAAGCCCGAGGCACACGCCGAGGTTGAGGTTCCCGAGCAGCTCCGTGTCCATGACTCCCGGCAGGTAGGCGGCCATGCACAGGAAGCCGGTGTAGTACGCGAGCAGGGTCAGCGTGAGGGTGCGGCGCAGCCAGCGGTAGGCGGTGCGCAGCCGGGTGAGTTCTCTTTCCTCGCGTGCCGGGACGTCGGGGGGATGTGCCGGCGGCGGACGGTGCGCGGGCCGCGGCGGGTGGGGTGGGCGTGGGGGATACGGAGGTGCGAAGGGATACGTTCCGTAGTCGTCGGGCAACTCACGATGATCATCGGTGTTGTACGCCATTCGCGGTTCCCC
>DATMEI010000015.1:0-2515 GCA_035556995.1 Streptomyces sp. | reverse complement strand
GCGATCGGCGGAGTCATCGGAGCGGGGCTCTTCGTCGGCTCCGGGGCCGGCATCGCCAAGGCCGGGCCGGGAATCCTCGTCTCCTACGTACTGGCCGGACTGCTGGTAGTCCTCGTCATGCGGATGCTGGGTGAGATGGCCGCGGCGAACCCCTCGTCGGGTTCCTTCTCCACCTACGCCGACCGTGCTCTCGGGCGCTGGGCCGGATTCACCATCGGCTGGCTCTACTGGTTCTTCTGGGTCGTCGTCCTCGCCGTGGAGGCGACGGCCGCCGCCACCATCCTCACCGGATGGCTCCCGGCCGTGCCCCAATGGGCCTGGGCACTGATCGTGATGGTGCTGCTGACCGTCACCAACCTGGCCTCGGTCGGCTCCTACGGCGAGTTCGAGTTCTGGTTCGCCGGGATCAAGGTCGTCGCGATCACCGCGTTCATCGTGATCGCCGGCCTCGCCGTCTTCGGGCTGCTGCCCGGCTCCGAGGCCACCGGCACCTCGAACCTGACCGACCACGGAGGCTTCCTGCCGAACGGACCGGGAGCGATCCTCTCCGGCATGCTGCTCGTCGTCTTCTCCTTCATGGGCAGCGAGATCGTCACCCTGGCCGCCGGCGAGTCCGCCCACCCGGAGAAGATGGTGCGCCGCGCCACCAACAGCGTGATCTGGCGGATCGGCACCTTCTACCTCGGTTCGATCCTTCTGGTCGTCATGCTGCTGCCCTGGAACTCCAAGGCGGTGCTGGAGGAGGGACCGTACGTCGCGGCGCTGAACGAGATAGGCATTCCGCACGCGGGCACGATCATGGACGTGATCGTGGTGACCGCGGTGCTCTCCTGCCTCAACTCCGGTCTCTACACCGCCTCCCGCATGGCCTTCTCCCTCGGACGGCGCGGGGACGCGCCCAAGTCCTTCGCGAAGGTGGACAAGCGGGGCGTGCCGGCGATAGCGATCTGGTCCTCGGTGGCCTTCGGCTTCGTCGCCGTGATCTTCAACTACACGTCCCCGGAGACGGTCTTCGAGTTCCTGCTGAACTCCTCGGGTGCCGTGGCGCTCTTCGTCTGGCTCGTCATCTGCCTTTCGCAGCTGCGGATGCGGCCAATGATCGAGCGGGACATGCCGGAGCGGCACACGGTGCGCATGTGGCTGTACCCGTATCTGACGTACGCGACGATCGGTCTGATCCTCTTCGTCATCGGCTACATGTTCTACGACGACGAAGGCCGTCAGCAGATGGTGATGTCCGTCGCGGTGGGAGCGGTGGTGCTCGCAATCGGGATCTGGCTGCAGCGCAAGCACACGCGTGCGGAGAAGGAGATCCAGCCGGCGCAGCCGGCGGTCAAGAGCTGACCGCCGAGGTGGACGACTGACGGCGGGCGGCCCGGTGAAGTGAACACCGGGCCGCCCGCCGCTGTTCGTCAGCCGTCCTGGGACGCACTCCCGGCAGGCACGCGGGCCGCGACGGTGAGCACGAACAGGCCGAGAAGGACCAGGCCGGTGCCCGTCCAGGCCCACGCACCGAGCCGCTCACCGACGACAGCGACGCCGAGTACCGCGGCCACCACGGGCTCGAAGAGCGAGAGAGTGGTGGCCGAACCGGCCGAGAGGCGGGCCAGTCCCGCTCCGAAGAGCACGTACGCCAGGCACATCGGCACCACGGCCAGATAGGCACCCACCAGCAGTCCCCGCGCTTCGCCCAGCAGCGGCCCGCCCGTCACCGCCAGCAGGGGGAGCAGCACGAGGGCACCGAGCCCGAAGAGGCTGCCCATCGCCGCCCGGGAGGAGTGCCCGGCGCGTATGACGCGGGCGCCGTAGCAGGTGAAGACGGCGTACGAGGCGCCGGCGAGCAGCGCGAGGGCGACCCCGGCGGGTATGTCGCCGCCCGCCGTCGCCCCGCCCTCGCCGTTCAGCGTCAGCAGTACGCATCCGGCCCCGGCGGAGAGAGTCGCGGCCAGCCAGCGCAGCGTCAGCCGGACACCGACCAGCAGCCGTTCGAGCAGGGCGGCGAAGACGGGCGAACAGCCGATGGTCACGACCGTGCCGGTGGCCACGCCCGCCTTGGCCATCGAGGTGTAGAAGGCCAGCGGGTAGGCCGCGACGGCGATCCCGCCCAGCAGCGCCCACAGCAGCACCGGGCGGCCCGCGCGCAGTACGCGCAGCGCCGAGCGTCCGGCGAGCAGGAAGGTCAGCAGGCCGCCGACGCCCATGGTGACGGCGCCGACCGAGAGCGGAGAAGCCGCCGCCGGGGCGAAGCTGGCAGCGGTGCCCGTGGTGCCCCAGAGGGCTGCCGCAGCCAGTACGGAAAGGGGCCCGCGTGCGTCGCGGTGCGGGGCGGAGGCGGTGCGGCCGGGGCGAGCGCCTGCGGAGGCGGATGCGCCTGTGGTGCGGGAGCCCCCGCGTGAAGTGGGGTCGGCGGCGGAGCCGGCGGCGGGCTCGGAAGAGGAATGGGCAGAGGAGTTCGCAGAGTGGGATGGCATGCGGGGTGCGTCCTGATCCGTTGAAGGCCGGTGATGACGGTCAT
>DATMEI010000014.1:0-2704 GCA_035556995.1 Streptomyces sp. | reverse complement strand
CGAGGACCCCCAGCGCTGCCTGCTGACCCGCGACCTGCGGGAGGACATGGACGCGATGGCCCGCCGCTGCGCGGAGGCGTTCGTCCGGCAGAACGGCTATACCGACCTTCCGGCCGCCGAAGACTCCACCCGGTGGGTCCTCGAGGTGGGAGAGATCGGCGCCTGGCCCCGGGTGCTCGCCTCCCGGGTCGGCAGCCTCGAGCGTGAAGCGGCCACCGCCCAGTGCAGCATGCGGCAATGCGTGGTGCTCTTCCGGGTCCGCCGCACGCCGCAGAGCTGCGCGTACCGCATCGTCACCATGACCCAGGTCTTCACCAAGCTGCGCCTGGAGCCGGGCGGCATTTACGACGTGCGCTGCGACGAGCGGCGGGCGTAGGGGCGCGCTGCCATACCGCGCACCTGTCATCCCTCGCTCCGCTCGGGATGACAGGTCAGTTCGGCGCCCGGACCCCGGCGCCGCTGTAGTTCCGATCGTCCCCGATCGTAGGACCGTTCGCGTCCACGCCGATGTTATTGTCCACCGACGCGATCCGCTGGCGGATCGAGCCCGCGAACGGCTCGGTCCTGCCGTTGCGCCCGTAGGCATCGGTGTACCAGACGTCCGGCCCGTCGGCGTTGGAGATGTTATTGGCGTTGATGTCCACGAAATGGTCCGCTCCGTTGAACTCGGAGCGCGGGTCGTCGAAGGTGACGCCCGGCGTCTGGCCCTCGTCGGTGGATCGGTCGCACGGGCCACCGCTCGCCCGCTCAGCCGCAGCCGTCACCTCGTAGCAGACGTCGATCGGACGCCCCACCACCGGCGCCAGCGCCGGATCGTGAAACCGGCTCGGCAGCCGCACCTGGAAGTACGGGTTGAAGTGCGCCAGCGTGTGTCCGTCGGCCCGGCGGACGCTGTTCGACGTCTCCCAGGTCTCGTGCAGCGCGCCGAAGTTCGACTGCTGCCCCTCGGGCACCAGCAGCTGCGCCTCGACGCAGGCCCGGTCGGGAATCGCGCGGAACCCGCCGCCCTCGGGCGAGTTCGCGGGCGTCGGCGCGCCGGCCTGCACGTGAATGTCGCGGTCGCAGGAGCGGACGAACTCGCCGGGGCGGCCGATGGTGGTGAGCATGGTGATCCCCATCCGGCCGCCGTTGTCGCAGCGGATGTGGTAGACCAGCTCGTGGACGTTGTTGGTGAAGGCGTCCTTGGAGTGGGTGCCCTGGTGGAACTTGGTGAGCACGTCGCACTTCACGGTGAAGATGGCCGACCCGGCCCCCCGGAACTCGAGGTCGATGTCGTTCTCCCACTCCACCTTGTGGCCGAAGTGGTCCTCGTCCCGCGGGTTCGCGGGATCGGAGAGGGCGAGCATCTCGTTGGCGACGCCGAACGGCAGGCCGTCGGTGTCGCCGTAGAGGTCCGAGCCCTGGGGGTCGCGCCCGTGCTCATGGCCGAAGCTGCAGCCGCCCGCGCCGGTCGGCGGATGCCAGGTGGGATAGACCTTCCCATCCGGCCCGCGGACGGCGTAGGCGTCGTGCTGCTCCTTGGTACAGCTGTCGAAGGGGCCCGGATTCCAGATCCCGAACGCGCGGGCCGCCGGCGCGCTGCCTGGATCCACGAACTGATCGGACGAACAGGCTGCCGAGGCGGCGAGCGCGACGACAAGCGCGGCGCGGCGCCGCGGTGCAGGCGCTGCCATGGTGTGCTCCGGATCGGGGGATACCGCCGCCAGCAGCGACGGGTGTGCCGCTCGGGCTGCGGTAAGGGGGCCAGTCACTTAGCGAAGGGGGTACGCCCGCGGCCGTGACATGTGCACGACCGCGGCGCAAGTTGCCTGACGAACGATCTTGCGTTCCGGTGCAGCCGACGGCACGTCAGCGCCAGGTGATCCCGGCTCCGATCTGCATGAGCGAGAAGCTGGCGTCGGTCACGATGGTGTTTCCGCTGGTCATGTTCCCGCTGGTCGAGACGATCAGGTTCGCATACGGCGTGAGCCAGAGCTTCGAGCCCGCCCGGAAGTCGTAGCCCACGCCGAGCTGCAGGGCGCCGGTGCTCGCACCGAGCGCGTCGTCCTCGTCGTCGTCCGTGGTGTCGGCGTTGTAGTTGAGCATCCCGATGCCGCCCTTCAGGTACCAGGAGGCGTCGGGCGTCGGGGTCCAGTAGAGCGACGCACCGTAGAGCATGAGGCGCTGGCGGACCTGGTCGGTGTTGTCGAGCCAACCCGCGAGCTCGGCCCCGGCGCGCAGGCTCCTGCTGAAGGTGAATCCTCCGGAGAGATGGCCCGAGAGCCCGCCGTTCCGGTCCCCCGTGCAGATATCGCAGTTGACCGCCGCGGAGGCGGTGCCGATCCCGGCGCCGAGCCACGGGCCGCGCAGTGTCGGCTCCTGGGCTCTGGCGGGTTGCGAGAGTGCGAGAGCCACGAGCAGGCTGGCGGTGGCCATGCGGGGCAACGACATACGGATTCCTCCGGGTGCTGAGGTGCGACTTCCTGCAGCGGTTTTGGGCGGTGGGAAGACTTACAAGCGAGAATCGCGCCCCTGAGGAAACCCTTCGATGGTCCGGGTCGTCATATGGGGGTCCATCGCCTGTCCATACCGTGAGAGTTATGGCCCCTTCGCTTCGCTCAGGGTGACAAAACCCTTCCATTCCATCACGACCAAGGCCCCATCCATGCGCACGCTGACTCTCCTCCTTCTCACGCTCCTTCCGTCCACACTCTCCGCCCAGGCG
>DATMEI010000013.1:0-7779 GCA_035556995.1 Streptomyces sp. | reverse complement strand
GAGACGCATGAAGGGCAGCCTCCGCCGCCGGCCGGCTACGGTGCCGGCGTGCGGCTGCGGTGCGTCCAGGGCCCCGTCGCCGAAGGCGTTCTCAGCCCGTCGGCGGATCTCGTCGAGGTCGATACCCAGCGCCTTGAGCGCCTCGGCGTCCTCGGGGCCCAGTGCGTCCCCCGGCCCGCTGACCACATTCGCCACCGCTGCACGGCAGTTCCCGGCGGTGAGCCCCAGCCGTACGAGCGTCGCGGCCCCCGGCTCCTGCGGCAACCGCACGGCTGCGAGCAGCAGATGCTCCGTTCCGATCCAGTCGTGGCCGAGGCTCCGCGCCTCCTCCTGGGCTCCGACGACGACTTGCCGTGCCGGCCGTGTAAATCGCTCGAACATGCTCGCCTACCTCCTCGCGTGCTTCTTGTGTACGGCCTGCCTGCTCACTCCGAGGGCTGCGCCGATCTCGTCCCAGGACCAGCCCTGGGAGCGGGCACTGTCGACCTGCAGCGCCTCCAGGCGCTCGGTCAGCCGCCGCAGTGCGGCGACGGCTTTCAGTCCCACGTGTGGATCGCTGTGCAGCGCGGCCTCGGCGGTGTCCACTGCTTCGCGTGCGTCCGATGCGGCCATGTTGTCAACCTAAGATGACAGCGCGCGGTTGTCAACCGGCATTGACACGACGGAGCTCGGGAGGGCTGGGGAGGCCGGTCGGCCGGTGAGGCAGAAGGGGGTGTGCTGACGCTGCGTACGCGCCGGGCAAAAAGCAAGCCACAGGACGGAGTTACGTCCTGTGGCGGCCCTCGTGAGGGCTGTGGCGACTCGGAGCCCCGGGTTCTGCGCAGGTGCTCGGTGGGGCGGGTGGGACTCGAACCCACGGCCGACGGATTATGAGTCCGCTGCTCTAACCGGCTGAGCTACCGCCCCGTACGGCAGGGCACGCACATCTGTGCGCGCCGCACCTGCCGCAGCATAGCTGCTCATACGATCTCCCGCCCGTGCCGGGTGGGGACGTACGGAGGGGAGGACTTCGGGCACCCGGTGATCGGTTCCCACCGTTCCCAACGGACTTGTCCGGCAAAGAAAAAGAGCCCCTTCCGGGGCTCTTTCCGCTGCTCCCGCGACTGGACTCGAACCAGTAACCTGCCGGTTAACAGCCGGCTGCTCTGCCGATTGAGCTACACGGGAATGCTCTGCTCGGACGCGCCCACCTGGTCCTGGCGGCGTTCCCTCGCTGCGGGCAATACATTAGCGCATGCCAGGGGGTACTCCGAAATCGGTATCGGTGCGGCCTCGTGCCCATCGAGAACCGGTGGAACCGAGAGAACCGAGAGAAGGGTGAAGCCATGCGCTACCGGCTCACGTTCGTCGCTGGACTGGCTGTCGGGTACGTGTTCGGTACGCGTGCCGGCCGCGAGCGCTACGAGCGTCTGCGGCAGTCGGCACAGCGGTTCGCCGAGAACCCCGCTGTACGGAACGCCACCGAGAGCGCCGCGCAGACCGGTCGCGAAGCCGCCTCCAAGGCGGCGGGCCTGGTGTCCGAGAAGGTCGGGCACCGGCTGCCCGACTCGGTGCACGAGAGGGTGCGTTCGCTCCGCGAAAACAGGACGCCCCTGGACGACGACTGGGGGACGAGCAACACCTAGTCCCCCGATGCGCAGCACGGCGGTGGGCGGGCCGGAACGATTCCGGTTCGCCCACCGCCGTCGTCGTGTGGAGACACCGCCGCTTTCCTCGCCGTCGTCCGTACGGCCCCGCCCGCCGTCGCACCCGTACGTCAGGTTTCCGGGAGCGGGCGCACCAGTGAGGGGTCGAGCAGCGGCGCCAGCAGATCGCCCTCGCGTTCCACGCGTGCGGTCAGATCTGCCGCGAGGAAGACCAGCTCGTCAGCGGTCCGGGCTGCGATCAGCTCGTCCCAGGTGAGGGGAGCGGAGACGCTGGGCTGCCGCTTGGCGCGCAGGGTGTAGGGAGCGGCGGTGGTCTTGGCTGCCGCGTTCTGCGAATGGTCGACGAAGACCTTGCCGGGACGGAGCGCCTTGGCCATCCTGCTGATAGCCAGGCCGGGAAGGGCGGCCTCAGCCTCCTGGGCCCTCCTCTTGGCATAGGCCGAGACCGTCGAGGATGCCGTGACCTCGACGGATGCCAGCAGATGCAGGCCCTTGCCGCCGGAGGTCTTGGGCAGCAGGGTGATGCCGTCGGCCGCGAGCCGCTCGCGCAGCCACAGGGCGACGGTCCGGCACTCCAGGATCCCGGCACCGGGGCCGGGATCGAGATCGAAGACGAGACGGTCCGCGCGGGCCTCGTGCTCCACGCGCCACTGCGGAGTGTGCAGCTCGAGCGCGGCGAGGTTGGCCGCCCAGACGAGGGTGGCGAGGTCGTGGATGAGTACCTGCTGCAGCGGGGTGCTGCTGACCTCGGTGATCTCGCGGACGGTCACCCAGTCGGGGGCGCCGGGCGGCACATTCTTGGCGAAGAAGGCGGTCGAGTCCACGCCGTCGGGATAGCGCAGGAAGGAGACAGGACGGCCGCGCAGGTGCGGCAGAAGAGCCTCCGCGACGGTCACGTAGTAGTGCAGGGCTTCACCTTTGGTGAATCCGGTGGCCGGATAGAGCACCTTGTCGAGATTGCTGAGAGCCAGACGGCGTCCCTCGACCTCCGTGTACGGCATACCCTGAGAGTCCCATAGAAGGGACGAACCATGCGATCCATCTGGAAAGGGTCCATTTCCTTCGGGCTGGTCTCCATACCCATCAAGGTGGTTTCGGCCACCGAGAGCCACAGCGTCTCCTTCCACCAGCTGCATACGACCGACGGCGGGCGCATCCGCTACCGGAAGGTGTGCGAGCTGGAGGAGAAGGAGGTGCCCAGGGAGGAGATCGGCAAGGGATTCGAGACCGGGGACGGGACCACGGTGCAGCTGACCGACGGCGACCTTGCCGCGCTGCCGCTGCCCACCGCGAAGACCGTGGAGATCCTGGGCTTCGTCCCCTCGGAGGACGTCGACCCGATCCAGCTGGACCGCTCGTACTACCTGGCGGGTGACGGCCGGTCCGCGGCCAAGCCGTACGCACTGCTGCGGGAGGCGCTGAAGCGCTCGGGGAAGGTGGCGGTCGGCAAGCTGGCGATGCGGGGGCGGGAGAGTCTGGGTCTGCTGCGGGTGTACGAGGACGTGCTCGCTCTGCACACGATGCTCTGGCCGGAGGAGATCCGGTCCGTGAGCGGTGTCGCGCCCGAAGAGGACGTCACGATCCGGGATGCGGAACTGGACCTGGCGGACACCCTGATGGAGACGCTGGGCGAGCTGGACTGGTCGGAACTGCACGACGAGTACAGAGCGGCGGTGGAGCAGCTCGTCACGGCCAAGATGGAGGGCGTCGAGACGGGCGGCGTGGGGGAGGAGCCCGCTGCCGCGTCCCGGAAGGGGCAGGTCGTGGACCTCATGGCTGTGCTGGAGAGCAGCGTGCAGGCGGCCAGGCAGTCCCGCGGAGAGGAAGAGGGCGCGCCGGCGGCTTCGGATGCGACCGTGCATGAGCTGCGGGGAGCGAAGAAGTCCGCGGCGAAGCCGAAGTCGGGTGCGGCGAAGAAGACTTCGGGTGCGCAGAAGAAGTCCGCGGGCGGTGCGAAGACGGCGGCGAAGAAGGCCACGGCGAAGTCGGCGGCGAAGAAGACCGGTTCGGCGAAGACTGCGGCCAAGAAGTCGGCCGGCGGCGGGAAGGCGGCGGCGAAGAAGAGCGCCGCGAAGAAGACTGCGGCGAAGAAGGCCGCCCGCACCCGCAAGTCCGCGTAAGGGCCGACGCGGGCAGCGCGCCAAGGAAGCGCAGGCGGGAGCATTGTCGGCTCCGCGATGCTGTGGCTAGGCTGTGTTCGCGATACCGATCATCTGTCGGTATTTCGAACCGGAGGTACACGCGCGGAGCGAGCAAGGGGAGGGCGGGACATGGGTCGTCTTGTGCCGGCCGTAACCAGGGCCCTGGACATATTGGAGCTCTTTCTCGATTGCGACGGAAGCCTCTCCGCGCCCGAGATAACCCGCAGGCTGCAGCTGCCCCGCACCACGGTCCACGAGCTGGTGACGACGCTCACCGCCCGCAACTACCTGATCCAGCCGGCCGATCAGCCCGGACGCTACCGGCTGGGCGTGCGCGGCTACCAGCTCGGCAGCCGCTACGCCGAGCAGCTCGATCTGGCCGCCGAAGGACAGCAGGTGGCGCGCAGCGTCGCGGAGACCTGCGACGAGACCGTGCATGTGGCCATCCTCGAGGGCCGTGACGTCATCTACATCGCCAAGGTCGACAGCACCCACGCGGTACGCATGGTCTCCGGGGCCGGGCGGCGGCTGCCCGCGCACTGCACGTCGGTCGGGAAGATGCTGCTCGCGTCGCTGCCCGAGGAGGAGCTGGAGTCGAGGCTCGCCGGGGCGGAACCGCTGACCGCCATGACGCCCAACTCCATTACGTCGCCCGAGTCGTTGCGCGCCGAGCTGGTGGAGACAAGAGGGCGGGGCGTGGCCGTGGAGCAGCAGGAGTCCAACCCGGACGTGAGCTGCGTGGCAGCGCCCGTACGCGACGCTGCCGGACGGGTCGTGGCTGCGCTCAGCATCTCGGTGCCCATGATCCGGTGGAGCGAGGAGAGACAGAGCGAGCTGGAGGGGCTGGCGGTCAAGGGGGCGGCGGATCTGTCGGGCCGGCTCGGTCATCGCAGGCGTGGCTGACGACTCTGAGAGAGCGGGTGCCCGTACGTGCGCACGTACGGGCACCGGCGCGAGGCGGCCCGAAGGCGGGTGCGCTCCGGAAATGGCGAAGGCGAGTGCGAGGCAGGGGTGAGCGGTGTGCTGACAGCGCAGGTGGCGGTGGGGAGCAGGGCCAGGCTCGGCGAGGGGCCGACGTGGGACAGTGCGCGCGGGTTGCTGATCTGGGTGGACATACTCAACTCCCGGGTGCACACCTTCGATCCGGCCGACGGGGCCCGTACTGTCATGGCGACCGAACAGCACGTGGGTGCCGCGAAGCCCCGGACGGGCGGCGGCCTCGTCGTCAACCTCCGTGACGGCGTGGGACTTTACGACGCGGACGGCGCCTTCTCATGGCTGCACCGTGAGGTGGTGCCGGGACGGCGCGGCAACGACGCGGCGATCGCCCCGGACGGCGCGCTGTGGGCCGGCACCATGCGCTACGACGAGCGGACCGGCGGCGGCGACCTGAAGTGTGTGACCGGTGACGGTGCGGCGGTGACGGTGCTGCCGGAGGTCACGGTCAGCAACGGCACAGGCTGGAGCCCGGACGGCCGGCTCATGTACTACACCGACACTCCTACGCGCCGCATCGACGTCTTCGACGTGGACGGCGCGGACGACGGGCACAAGACAGACGGGCAGAGCCGCCCCGGCAGCCTCTCGGGGCGCCGCCCCTTCGTGGAGACCGAGGAGGGCGCGGGCTATCCCGACGGGCTGACGGTCGACGCCGACGGCTGCGTCTGGGTCGCGCTCTGGGACGGGGGTGCCGTCCGCCGCTACACGCCGGACGGCAGGCTGGACCGTACGGTCCCGGTGCCCGTGCCGCGTCCGACTGCCTGCGCCTTCGGCGGAGCGGACCTTCGGGACCTCTATGTGACGACGGCGAGCGTGGGGACGGACACCGCAGCCCACCCGCTGGCGGGCGCGGTGCTGGTGCTGCCCGGAGCGGGGCAGGGGCTGCCGCAGTCGGCCTTCGCCGGCTGATTCCTCTCGGCCGGACACCTCTTCAGCACCTCTTCAGCCCTTCATCGGCCAGATCAACCAGGCATCGGCTAGGCCTCATCCGCGGGCTTTTCGCCGAGCATGCGCTGCAACAGGTCACGCAGCACTGTCCGTTCGGCCGGGGTCAGCCCCGCGAGCGGCTCGCGGGCGAAGTCGAGAGCGGCGCGGAGCCGGTCGGCCATGTCGGCGCCCTCTTCGGTGGCGGCGGCCAGCTTCACGCGCCGGTCGGCGGGGTCGGAGCGGCGCACCACGAGGCCACGGGACTCCAGGCGGTCCACTATCCCCGTCACGTTCGACGGCTCGCACTTCAGCTTGCGCGCCACCTGACGCATCGGAGTGGGCTCCTGTGCCAGCAGCGCGAGGACGCGGGCCTGGGCTCCGGTGAGTGAGTGGTCGGTCGCGGCCAGCTCGTATTCCGCGTGATAACGCGCGACGACTGTGCCGATCAGATCGACCACCTCCCGTGTGACGGGGTCGGGGTCGATTCTGCGGGTACTGGCGGAAGAGCGGGTTGCCATGGGGGTCAGTCTAGCGCGTTGCTTGACAACATGAAATATCAAGGTGCACTGTTGTTTCAGCATCTGAAGTATCTCGACGGAGAGGCCCGACACCATGAGCTCGCCCGACACCCTTCCCACGACCGGCCGGGAATGGCACCTGGTCGCCCGGCCTCAGGGCTGGCCGACGCCGGACAACTTCGCGTTGCGGGAGGGTCCCGTCGCAGCACCCGGCGAAGGGGAGATCCTGGTCCGGAACCTCCACCTCTCCGTCGATCCGTACATGCGCGGGCGGATGAACGACGTGAAGTCCTACGTCCCGCCCTTCCAGCTCGACGAGCCGATGACTGGTGGAGCCGTCGGCATCGTCGTGGCCTCGCAGGCGGAGGGCTTCGCGCCGGGTGACCATGTGCTGCACGACCTCGGCTGGCGCGAGTTCGCGACGCTGAAGGCGCGGCACGCCACCAAGGTCTCCGGCGAACTGGCGCCGCTGACCACCTATCTCGGGGTTCTGGGCATGCCGGGGCTGACGGCGTACGCGGGGCTGCTCGAGGTGGCGTCCTTCAAGAAGGGCGACGCCGTCTTCGTCTCGGGCGCGGCCGGTGCCGTGGGCAGTGAGGTCGGGCAGATCGCCAAACTCAAGGGCGCCTCCCGGGTGATCGGCAGTGCAGGCTCGGACGAAAAGGTCCGTCTCCTCACGGAGGAGTACGGCTTCGACGCCGCCTTCAACTACAAGTCGGCTTCCGTCACGCGCCAGTTGAAGGAGGCCGCGCCGAAGGGCATCGACGTCTACTTCGACAACGTCGGCGGTGACCACCTGGAAGCTGCCATCTCGGCGCTCAACGTCCATGGCCGCGCCACCATTTGCGGCATGATCGCGCAGTACAACGCGACGGAGCCGCCTGCCGCCCCGCGGAACCTCGCGATGGTCATCGGTAAGCGCCTGCGTCTGCAGGGCCTGCTTGTGATGGACCACACGGACCTGATGCCGAAGTTCTTCGAAGAGGTCTCGGGCTGGATCCGCTCGGGCGAGCTGCAGTACCGCGAGACGGTCGTCGAGGGCATGGAGCACGCCGCGGACGCCTTCCTCGGTCTGCTCAAGGGAGAGAACACCGGCAAAATGATCGTCAGCCTCGGCGACTGACGCACGCACGCATCCCTTCCAGGCGCCGGGCCCGCGCGGGCCCGGCCCAGCGCAACGCCCTGCATCCGCTGACCGCTCCGGCGGCGGTGGTGGTCAGGCTCCACACCGGCCGGCCAGTCCCGCGCGCGGGACTCCGGCCACCCACTGAACAGGAGACTTCATGTCCATCCAGCCCGTCGACGTCAAGTACACAGCTGTCGCCACTGCGGAGAACGGCCGGGACGGCCGGGTCGCCAGCGATGACGGCAAGATCGACGTCGTGGTCAACCCGCCCAAGGAGCTGGGCGGCAGCGGTGAGGGCACCAACCCGGAGCAGCTCTTCGCCGCGGGCTTCAGCTCCTGCTTCCAGAGCGCCCTCGGTGTCGTGGCACGCAAGGAGAAGGCAGACATATCCGGCTCGACGGTGACAGCCAAGGTCGGCATCG
>DATMEI010000012.1:0-6147 GCA_035556995.1 Streptomyces sp. | reverse complement strand
GCGTCCGCGCACTGACCGTGCCAGGTTCGACCGGCAAGGAGCCACCCTAAGTGTCCGTCTTCGGCAAGCTCATGCGCGCAGGTGAAGGGAAGATCCTGCGCAAGCTGGACCGCATCGCGCGGCAGGTGAATTCCATCGAAGAGGACTTCGTGGACCTGTCCGATGCCGAGCTCCGCGCCCTCACGGACGAGTACAAGGAGCGGTACGCGGAGGGCGAAAGCCTTGACGATCTGATGCCGGAGGCATTCGCGACCGTACGTGAGGCCGCCAAGCGAGTGCTCGGCGAGCGGCACTACGACGTGCAGATCATGGGCGGTGGGGCGCTGCACCTCGGGTACGTGGCCGAGATGAAGACCGGTGAGGGCAAGACCCTGGTCGGCACGCTGCCCGCGTATCTCAACGCGATCTCGGGTGACGGCGTCCACATCATCACGGTCAACGACTATCTCGCGCAGCGCGACTCCGAGTGGATGGGCCGCGTCCACCGCTTCCTCGGCCTGACGGTCGGCTGCATCGTGGCGCACATGACGCCCGCAGAGCGTCGTGAGCAGTACAGCTACGACATCACCTACGGCACCAACAACGAGTTCGGATTCGACTACCTGCGCGACAACATGGCGTGGTCGAAGGATGAACTGGTGCAGCGCGGCCACAACTTCGCGATCGTCGACGAGGTCGACTCGATCCTCATCGACGAGGCCCGTACGCCGCTGATCATCTCCGGCCCTGCCGACCAGGCCACGAAGTGGTACAGCGACTTCTCCAAGCTGGTGAAGCGCCTGGAGAAGGGCGAGCCGGGCGATCCGCGTACGCAGAAGCCCGAGACCGGGGACTACGAGGTCGACGAGAAGAAGCGGACCGTCGCCATCCACGAGGGCGGTGTCGTCAAAGTCGAGGACTGGCTGGGCATCGACAACCTCTACGAGTCGGTCAACACGCCTCTCGTCGGTTACCTCAACAACGCGATCAAGGCCAAGGAGCTCTACCACAAGGACAAGGACTACGTCGTCATGGACGGCGAGGTCATGATCGTGGACGAGCACACCGGCCGTATCCTCGCCGGCCGCCGCTACAACGAGGGCATGCACCAGGCGATCGAGGCCAAGGAAACCGTAGAGATCAAGGACGAGAACCAGACGCTCGCCACGATCACTCTGCAGAACTTCTTCCGGCTGTACGAAAAGCTCTCGGGCATGACCGGTACGGCCATGACCGAGGCCGCCGAGTTCCAGCAGATCTACAAGCTCGGCGTGGTCCCGATCCCGACGAACCGGCCGCTCGCCCGCGAGGACCAGGCCGACTTGATCTACCGCACCGAGGTCTCCAAGTTCTCCTCGGTCGTCGACGACATCGCGGACAAGTACGAGAAGGGCCAGCCGGTGCTGGTGGGCACGACCTCCGTCGAGAAGTCGGAGTACCTCTCGGAGCAGCTCAACAAGCGCGGTGTCCGCCACCAGGTGCTCAACGCGAAGAACCACGAGCGTGAGGCGTCGATCGTCGCCGAGGCGGGCCGTAAGGGTTCCGTCACCGTCGCGACGAACATGGCCGGCCGCGGTACGGACATCAAGCTCGGCGGAAACGCCGAGGGCATGGCCGAGAAGGAGCTTCGCGAGCTCGGCCTCGACCCGGTCGCGAACTCCGAGGAGTGGGCCGCTGCCCTGCCGGCCGCGCTGGAGAAGGCCGAGCGCACGGTCAAGAACGCCGTCGACGAGGTCAAGGAACTCGGCGGGCTGTACGTGCTGGGCACCGAGCGCCACGAATCGCGCCGCATCGACAACCAGCTGCGCGGACGCTCCGGCCGTCAGGGCGACCCGGGGGAGTCCCGTTTCTACCTGTCCCTGGGCGATGACCTGATGCGTCTGTTCAAGGCGCAGATGGTCGAGCGCGTGATGTCCATGGCGAACGTGCCGGACGACGTCCCCATCGAGAACAAGATGGTGACCAGGGCCATCGCCTCGGCCCAGTCCCAGGTCGAGCAGCAGAACTTCGAGATCCGTAAGAACGTCCTGAAGTACGACGAGGTGCTCAACCGGCAGCGCGAGGTCATCTACGGCGAGCGCCGCCGCGTCCTGGAGGGTGAGGATCTGCACGAGCAGGTGCGGCACTTCATGGACGACACCATCGAGGCGTACGTAGAGGCCGAGACGGTCGAGGGTTTCGCCGAGGAGTGGGACCTGGAGCGGCTGTGGAGCGCCTTCAAGCAGCTCTACCCGGTGAAGGTGACCGTCGAGGAGCTCGAAGAGGCCGCGGGTGAACGCGAGGGCATCACTGCCGAGTTCATCATCGAGTCCATCAAGGACGACATCCACGAGCAGTACGACGCCCGTGAGGCGGAGCTCAGCAGCGAGATCATGCGTGAGCTGGAGCGGCGCGTGGTGCTCTCGGTGCTCGACCGCAAGTGGCGTGAGCACCTCTACGAGATGGACTACCTCCAGGAAGGCATCGGCCTGCGTGCCATGGCCCAGAAGGACCCGCTGGTCGAGTATCAGCGTGAGGGCTTCGACATGTTCCAGGCGATGATGGAGGGCATCAAGGAGGAGTCCGTCGGCTATCTGTTCAACCTGGAGGTCCAGGTCGAGCAGCAGGTCGAAGAGGTCCCCGTCGAGGACAGGGAGCCTGCGGTGAAGGCTTCGCTGGAGAAGGAGCCGCAGGATGTGGTGTCCGGGGGCGCGGCGATGGGTGCCGGCCCGGCCATCCGCGCCAAGGGCCTGGACGCCCCGCAGCGCCCGGACCGGCTGCACTACTCCGCGCCGACCGCTGAGGGCGGCGTCGAGGAGGGCGAGTTGGAGACCGGCGGCAGCAACGGCGAGCCGGTCCGCTCCGCCGCGGACGGCCTGACACGGGCGGAGCGGCGGAAGGCGCAGAAGGGCAAGCGCCGCAAGAAGTAGACGCAGACGAGCGTCGACTGATACGGGCCGGTGCCCGTCGCCCGATGGGGCGACGGGCACCGGCCCGTATCAGTCTGTGTACAGACACGCTCGGGGCTCGTGACAGGAGCCGGCGCACGCGGTCACGGCCGGCGGTTCGCCGACTGGCCGTCCAGCTCCACTGCGGCGCAGCGCCAGCGGTGGTCCGGGCAGAGCTCCAGGCGGAAGGCGATGGCGCGTTGCCGGTCCCCGGTGACGATGCGCGCGAAGGCCTCGATCACCCCGTCACGGGGCTGGCTGCCGCGCGCATCGAGCACTGCCGGGCTCGTACGGTCGGCTCCGCGCGGGCGCAGAGGCGCATGGGGAGCAAGCCCGGACAGCTTCTCGTACGCCGAACTGCGGGTGTGCCGGAGCATGCTGTGGACCGGACGCTGACCGCTGAGGACCAGCACCAGCCGGCTGGCGAACCAGTACGGCGGCTGCCGCTCCCGCTCGCGCGCTGCTGCCGCCCGCAGTGCCGAAGCGGAGGGCCTGTTGGGGACCGCGGCCGGGCGCTGGGTCTCGGGGCGTCGTGAATCCCGGCGTCCGGGCGGGGCTTTGCGCGCGGGCATGGTCTTGCGCAAGGGCGTCCTGCGGCCGCGCCCGTGGGCGTCGGCGGGTGGTGTGGGCATGGCGTCCATGGGGTCCCCCGATGAGTGGTGCGCAGGAGCGCAGGGAGGCCGGGCACTGATGGATACCCGGCAGTAGCTTCTGCCCCCGGTTGTAGCCACTGTGGTCGCCCGGTTGCAATGTGTGACTGCCGGTGCGTCGGCGGCGCAGGCCGGTTCACCTATCAGGAGGACCGTGCATGCGCGAAGGTGACGAAAGGCGCCTTTCACCTGCGGCTTTCCCTCGACGGCATCGCGGGGAGCCGCGGCTGCGCGGACCGTATCCTGGCCTGGCAGACCGTCCGGCGATACACGAAAGCGGCAGCGATGCGTGTCTATGTGCCTCTGACTCTTCCCGACCTCCAGGTCGCGCACTCGGCCGGCGAGCTGGTGCCCGAGCGCGGAGCGATCCTCGCGTACGCCGTCACGCCGGGGCTGCGTGAGTGGTATGTCTCCGACGACAGCGAGGAGTTGGAGTACGCCGCCCTCAACCGGGCCGCCCAGTCATCGCTGCGGCTGCTGGCCGCCCGCCCGGACGCGCCGCGGCGCCGGGTGGTCGTCGCCGCGGACGTGCGCGACGGTGAGGTGGCCTTCGACCCGGATCAGGTTCTGGACCGCGAATCGCTCGGCGAGGTGCGGATCGCGTCGCCCGTACGGCTGTCGGAGGCGGCGGCGGTGCATGTGGATGCCGACGACGCGGAAGCGGACGTCTCCGCGGCGGCCGACGCGCTGGGGGCGGCCGACATGGGCGACGAGGACGCGCGGTTCACGGTCGACGGCGCCGAGGACCACGAACTGCTCTGGTACGGCGTACAGGAGATCCCGCATGTCTTCGGCCGGTAGCGGTGCGATGAGGCAGCACGGCAGGAATCCGGTATCGCTCTGTCAGACCCCCGACGTACGGTCGTAACCATGGGTCTGGGTCATGCGGGCAGACGGTCCGCGCACATCGTCTGGGACTGGAACGGCACGCTGCTGCACGACATTCATGCCGTCATCGCCGCGACGAACGCCGCATTCGCCGAGCTCGGCCTCCCGCCGATCACGCTCGAGCGCTACCGCGAGCTGTACTGCGTGCCGGTCCCCCGCTTCTACGAGCGCCTGATGGGGCGGCTGCCCAGCGAGCGGGAGTGGGAGGTCATGGACGAGTCCTTCCATCGGCACTACTGGCTACGGGCACGCGACGCCGGTCTCGCCGACGGCGCAGCCGAGTTGCTCGCGGCGCAGAAGGCCGCCGGGCGTACCCAGTCGCTGTGTTCGCTGGCGCCGCACGACCGGCTGGTCCCGCTGGTGAAGACGCACGGCATCGACGGCCACTTCGTCCGCGTCGACGGCGCCACCGGCCCGTCGGGAGGCGGCAAGGCCGAACAGATGGCGCGTCATCTGCTGTGCCTGGACAGCGTCGAGGCGGAGCACACCGTGGTCATCGGAGACGCCGTCGACGACGCGCTGGCCGCCGCGCATGTGGGTGCACGAGCAGTGCTCTACACGGGCGGTTCGCACAGCCGGGCCAGTCTGGAGACGGCCGGGGTGCCGGTGGTGGACACTCTCACGGAGGCTGTCGAGGCGGCCGACTGGTTGGCCAACACGAGCCGGTGAGGCGCCAGTCGACGTGTGCTGTCCACTTCGTCCAAAACGGCCCCCCGATTTTGTACACATAAGGTCCATGACGGCCCCCGGTGCGGGAGCGATAGCCTACGGGCGTGATCAGCGCGATATCCCACGGGGGCAACGTGGCCCCCGCACCGTGCCCGACGCGCGACAGCGCCAGGGCCGCCGCTGGTCGTCTCTCACGGCGCGCGTCGAGCCCGAAGCGGTCACCCCGCGTTCCGACGCCGCGCCCCCGCCATACCGACGTCACGCAACGGCGCGCGACAGGAGCCAGGACAGATGCAGACCAAGCTGGATGAAGCAAAGGCCGAGCGGCTGGCAGAAGCTGCCCGGGTAGCTGAAGAGAGCCCCGCCGGGGGAGAGCATCCGGCGCGAGGTCTTGAGAACGGAGCTCTCCGGGCGTTCCTCCAGCGCTACTACCTGCACACCGCTCCTGAGGATCTCGCCGACCGCGATCCGGTCGACATCCTCGGTGCGGCGTTCGCGCACTACCGTCTGGCACAGAACCGGCCGCAGGGCACCGCCAACGTGCGTGTCCACACCCCTTCGGTCGACGAGAACGGCTGGACGTGCAGCCATACCGTCGTCGAAGTGGTCACCGACGACATGCCTTTCCTCGTCGACTCGGTCACCAACGAGCTCTCCCGGCAGCACCGCGGCATCCATGTGGTGATCCACCCTCAGATGATCGTGCGCCGCGACGTCACCGGGAAGCTGCTGGAGGTGCTCGACGCGGGCCGGGACAAGCTCGTCCCCGGCCCGGGCGGCGTCTCCGTCGAGGAGAAGCGGGAACTTCCGCACGACGCGGTCACCGAGTCCTGGATCCACGTCGAGATCGACCGTGAGACTGAACGCGACGACCTGAAGCAGATCACGAACGATCTGCTGCGTGTCCTGTCCGACGTGCGCGAATCGGTCGAGGACTGGCGGAAGATGCGCGACGCCGCGCTGAGCATCGCCGACGAGCTGGAGTCGGAGCATGTCGCGGAGGACGTGCGCAAGGAGGAGGTCGAGGAGTCCCG
>DATMEI010000011.1:0-7150 GCA_035556995.1 Streptomyces sp. | reverse complement strand
CATCGTGACCTGCTGCTCGATGTCCTGCTCGGTCGGCGGGCCCTCGAAGGTGATGCGGGCGCCCTGCGCCTTCGCCTCCTCCTCGGCGCCCTGCTTGACCGCCTGCCAGAACTGGTGCTGGAAGCCCTTGGAGACGATGGCGATGTACGGCTTGCCGCCGCCCGCCCCCGACTGCTGCCCGCCGCTGCTGCACGCGGTGGCGGCAAGGGCCATGACGGCCGCGGTGAGGACCACGGCGGCCCGCCTCGGCCTCAACCTCGTCGCGCGCCTCGTCGATCGTGTCGTCGAACGCGTCGGTGTCCGCCCCGGTTGCGTCATCCGGCTCCAACTCCTTTGCTCATGCGGCCTGGTCGGACAGGTCGGACAGGTCAGGCGGTGGTCCTGCGCGCCTTGTCGGCGTACACGGCGGCGACGATGACGCAGCCGAGGATGACGTTCTGCCACTCCTGCGGCACGGAGGTGATCTGCAGGCCGTTGTTGAGTACGGAGATGATGAGGGCGCCGATGACCACCGCCGCGATCGCCTGGAGTTCGTAGCCCATGCCCGTCGCGGGCTGTGCCGAGCCGAGGCGGGCGGAGATCAGCACTCCGGCGAGTCCGATGAAGAGCCCGGACAGCACATAGATGAGGATCTTCCACTTGCGTACGTCGATGCCTGAGAGGGCTGTCGCCTCCTCGTTGCTGCCGATCGAGTACGTATAGCGGCCCAGCAGCGTCTTGTTGAGGACCACGCCGCCCAGCACTGCGGCGACGGCGAAGATGACGACGGCGTTGGGGAAGTCCGCGCCGGGGATGATGCTTCCGGTGGAGATGGCGGCGTAGCCGGAGTCGGCGGAGAAGTAGATGGGCGCGCTGCCCGAGATCACCAGGGCCAGGCCCTGCGCGACGAGCATCATCGCCAGCGTCGCGATGAACGGCGGCAGCTTCAGGACGGTGACGTTCAGCCCGTTGACGAGCCCGATGAGACCGCCGAAGAGCAGCGTGCCGAGCACTCCCAGCCACACGGGCAGACCGGTGTTCACGATCATGACGCCGCCCATCACGGCACACAGCGCCATCCCCGTGCCCACGGACAGGTCGATGCCGCCGGTGACGATGACGAAGGTCGCACCCAGCGCCAGCGTCCCGATGACGACCGTCGAGAAGAGCATCGAGGTGACGTTGCTGTAGTTGAGGAAGTTGGGACTGGCGACCGAGAAGAAGACGAAGATGGCGACCAGGCTTGCGAACGCGAGCAGTTGCCGTACGCGGCTCAGCACCCCTCCGCGTATCCCGGCCGACTGCCTGCGGTCGTTGCTCTCCTGCTGCGGCGGAGCCACTGTCGGGGCTGTCATCTGAAGTCCTGCCTTCTCTGCCGTGTGCCGTCAGGGGGCGGTGACCCGGCGTCGGTCGGCCGGGTACGGGGCCGGGCTACGGACCGGAGGGGCGTGCGCGCCGGCCGGGGACGTGCTCTACGTGCTCCGCCCGGCAACCGCCGGTCGCAGGGTCGCGTAGTGCATGACTGATTCCTGCGTGGCTTCCTCCGCGTCGAGTTCGCCGGTGACACGGCCCTCGCACATCACGACGATGCGATGCGACATGCGCAGCACCTCGGGCAGGTCGGAGGAGATCACGATCACCGACTTGCCCTGTTCCGCGAGGTCTTCGACGATCCGGTGGATCTCCTCCTTCGCGCCCACGTCGATGCCGCGGGTCGGCTCGTCGAAGATGAGGATGTCGCAGTCCTTCAGCAGCCACTTCGCGATGACGACCTTCTGCTGGTTGCCTCCGGACAGATGCTTGACCGTCTGGTCAGCCGAGGGCGTCCGGATGCGCAGCGTGCTGATGAGCTCCTCGGACTTCGCGCGCATCGCGCGTTTCCTCATGAAGCCGGCGGACTGGAAGAGCTGCTTCATCGACCCGAGGACGATGTTGGTGCCGACGTCCTGCTCGATGAGCAGACCGAGATGCTTGCGGTCCTCTGAGAGATAGCCGATCCCGTGACGGGCCGCGTCCGCGGGGTTCTTGATCCTGACCGGCCGTCCGCCGAGGGTGACGGTGCCGGAGACGACCGGGTCGGCTCCGACGAGCGCGCGGGCGAGTTCGGTGCGGCCGGCGCCCATGAGACCGGCCAGGCCGAGGATCTCCCCCCGCTTCAGATCGAGGGAGACGTCCCGCAGCAGCTCCTTCGTCGTCAGGCCCTCGGCCTTCAGCACGGTCTCGGCTCCTCGTTCCGCCCGTACGTTCGCGGGCCCCGCCTCCTGGGCGAGTTCACGCCCGACCATGAGGGCGATCACGTCCTGCATGGAGGTCTGCGCCGTCGTGAGGGTGTCGACGTAGCGGCCGTCGCGGATGACCGTGATGCGGTCGGCCAGCGACTTCAGCTCCTCCATGCGGTGGGAGATGTAGACGACGCCGGTCCCGGACCCGGTGACGCGGCGTATCAGCCCGTGCAGCACGCGCACTTCGGCGTCGTTGAGGGCCGCGGTCGGCTCGTCCATGATCAGCACTTTGGCGTCGTACGACAGTGCCTTGGCGATCTCGACCATCTGCTGCTGGGCGACGGTGAGTGTGCCGACGCGCCGCCGCGGATCAAGGCGCAGCTCCAGCCGTTCGATGAGTTCACGCGCCCGTTCGTCGACCGCACGCTCGTCGAGGAAGAGACGGCCGCGCGGCTCCCGGCCGATGAAGATGTTCTGCGCGACCGTCAGGTCGGGCATCAGGTTGAACTCCTGGTGGATGATGCTGATGCCGAGCTGCTGGGCATGGCGTGGGCCCGTGACGTGCAGGGGCTTCCCGTTCAGTACGAACTCGCCCGCGTCCGGGGCGTGGATGCCCGAAAGCAGCTTCATGAGCGTCGACTTGCCCGCTCCGTTCTCGCCGACGAGCGCGAGCACTTCGCCGTGACGGAGATCGAGGTGCATGTCCTGCAGCGCCTGTACGCCCGGAAAGCTCTTGGCGACGCCGCGCACCTGAAGGAGCGCCGCTTCGTCAGTGCTGCCGCCGGCCACCGCGCTGTGCCCGTCCCGCATGTTCAGCGCCTCCCCGAAAGCCGCTGGAAATCGATTTCAGCAGAGCTTAGGAAGCACCGGGAGCACCGTCAATGGTTGTGCCGAACCTCGACGAGGATCCCTTACGTCACCGACAGGGCACCCCGGACGACCGGCGGGAACAGGAGTTGAAATCGATTTCCATCGATGAGCCACATCGGCACGGGAGCGACCGGGCATGCGGCCACCCCGTGCGTTGAACGGGATCAGACCGTCATCGGCGTCCGCTCGGAAGAGGCGTCGTGGGCACGGGCCACCTCCGCCTCCACCTCGCGGTGCAGGCGCTCGCAAGTACGGCTGATGAGTCGCGAGACGTGCATCTGGGAGATGCCCAGCTGCTCGGCGATGCTGCTCTGCGTCATGTCGCAGAAGAACCGCAGATAGAGGATGTAGCGCTCCCTCTCGGGCAGGTTGCGCAGCTGCGGCTTGACGGCCTCGCGGTAGGTCACGCGGTCGAAGCCGGGCTCGGTGGCGCCGAGGGTGTCAAGGAGCGAGTAACCGTCCTCGTTCTTGGACAGTTCGGCGTCCAGGGACAGGGCGCTGTAGCTCTCCAGCGCCTCCATGCCGATGACGACGTCCTCCTGGCTCAGCCCGCTGTGCTCGGCGATCTGGGCCACCGTCGGCGAGCGGTCGTCGAGGGTGACGCCGAGTTCGCGGCTGCTGGCACGCACCCGGTTACGCAGCTCCTGGACCCGGCGGGGTACGTGCAGGTCCCACATGTAGTCACGGAAGTGCCGCTTGATCTCGCCCACGATGGTCGGCACGGCGAAGCTCTCGAAGGCGCAGCCACGCGCCGGGTCGTAGCGGGCGACGGCCTTGACCAGTCCCAGCGCGGCGACCTGCTGCAGGTCCTCGAGGTTCTCGCCGCGGTTGCGGAAGCGCTGGGCGAGCCGGTCGGCCATCGGCATCCAGGCCCGCACCACCTCCTGGCGCAGCTCCTCCTTCTGCGGCCCGTCCGGCAGGGACGTGATGCGCTCGAAATGGGCCGCGGTGTCGGGTGCATCGTCATGCGGATGGCGTGCGTGCTTCGCACGGAAACGTACGGCTGACATGACCTGCTGCCTCCCGGTGCACGGTGATCTACGGGTAGCGCATCACCGCGGGAGCGGACACAGCGATCAAGCGCGGCGGCGCCGACCGCCCTCCCGCAGCTGTGCCTACTGGCCGAAGCACATGGGGTGCTTAAAAGCACCCAAAGAGTAACGACACCGTTCGTTACTCCCGATCCCCTTCAAACTACGTCCAGGAGGGACGTTGTGCCACACGTAGGACACACGTAGGACCCCGTACGCCGCAAAGCGTCCGGGGTCGGCAGTGGAGGCAGGTCCGGTGCGGCCCTGCCGGCCGCGCGGTTACGTGCCGCGCGGGGCTTCGGGCTCCGGTTCCGCCTGCTCGCCCTGAGCGATCGCGTCGGCGACCTCGGCGGTCCGTTCGGCCTCCTCCGCCGCGAAGCGTTCCGCGTCCAGCTTCTCGGCGATCTCCTCGTCCTGTGCCATCAGCAGGTCGAGGTTCTGGTTTCCCATCTCGAAGACGCCCATGTCCACGTACGCCCGCTGGAGCCGCTCGCCCCACAGCCCGATGTCGCGGACGCAGGGCACGATGCGGCTGAAGAGCAGCTGCCTGAAGAGCTTGAGGAAGTCCGACTGCTCGCTGAAGGTCTCGGCCTCGGCGCGCGGGATGCCGAAGTTCTCCAGCACCTCGACGCCCTTGAGCCGGTCCCGCATCAGATAGCAGCCCTCGATGACGAAGTCCTCGCGCTCGCGCAGCTCCGTCTCCGTCAGCTGCTTGTAGTAGTCGCGCAGCGCCATGCGCCCGAAGGCGACGTGACGGGCCTCGTCCTGCATGACGTAGGCGAGGATCTGCTTGGGCAGCGGCTTGTTCGTGGTGTCGCGGATCATGCCGAAGGCGGCGAGCGCCAGCCCTTCGATGAGCACCTGCATCCCGAGGTAGGGCATGTCCCAGCGGGAGTCGCGGAGGGTGTCGCCGAGCAGGGACTGCAGGTTGTCGTTGATCGGGTAGACCATCCCGATCTTCTCGTGCAGGAAGCGGCCGTAGATCTCGGCGTGACGGGCCTCGTCCATGGTCTGGGTCGCGGAGTAGAACTTCGCGTCCAGGTCCGGGACCGACTCCACGATCCGCGCGGCGCAGACCATGGCGCCCTGCTCGCCGTGGAGGAACTGGCTGAACTGCCAGGAGGCGTAGTGCTGTCGCAGGTCGGCGCGTTCGGCGGCGTTCATCTTGTCCCAGTAGGACGTGCCGTAGAGCGACATGGCTTCGTCAGGGGTGCCGAGCGGGTCCTTCGGGTCGACCTCGAGATCCCAGTCGATGCGCCGCTGCCCGTCCCACTGCTTGTCCTTGCCCTTCTGGTAGAGGGCGAGGAGACGGTCACGCCCGTCGTCGTAGTCCCAGCTGAACCGGGCCGCACCGGAGGCCGGCACCTCCCAGTCCTCGGCTCCGGGACCGTTGACATAGAGGTCGTGCGTGGACATGGACGCCTCCTACTCCGGGTTGTGGGCAGGTAGTTGGCAGGCTCACACGCCTGTTACCGCCCGGTCAACAAAGGCGGCGCAATGTGCGTACAGGGGATTGACTGGCTTACTGACAAGCAGTCTCATAAGAGCCACGGCAGGCGTGACCCCTGGTAACCCCAACGAAGAGGTGCTCTCCATGACGACCGCGCCAGACATCGCCCCCGACTCCGGAACGGAGGTGCTACGGGACGCACTCGGCCTGCTGAAGGACCGGGAGCAGGTCGCCGAGCGCCTCCTCGACGCCTCCAGGAAGCACTCGTTCGACCCCGACACCGAACTCGACTGGGACCAGCCGTTCGCGGAGGACAAGTGGTTCTGGCCGCCGGAGCTCGTCTCGCTCTACGACACCCCGCTGTGGAAGCGGATGCCGGAGGAGCAGCGCATGGACCTCGCGCGGCACGAAGCCGCCTCGATCGCCTCCATCGGCATCTGGTTCGAGGTCATCCTGCTCCAGCTGCTGGTACGCCACATCTACGACAAGGCGCTCACGAGCGGCCACGTGCGGTACGCGCTGACGGAGATCGAGGACGAGTGCCGGCACTCGAAGATGTTCGCCCGCATGATCACCAAGTCCGGAGCCCCCGCGTACCCGGTCTCCCGGCTGCACCACAACCTGGCACGGGTCCTGAAGACCGTCTCCACCACCCCCGGGTCCTTCACCGCGACCCTTCTCGGCGAGGAGATCCTCGACTGGATGCAGCGGCTGACCTTCCCGGACGAGCGCATCCAGCCGCTGGTGCGCGGGGTCACCCGCATCCACGTGGTCGAGGAGGCGCGGCACGTGCGGTACGCCCGGGAGGAACTGCGCCGCCAGATGGTCAAGTGCCCGCGCTGGGAAGCCGAACTCACCCGCATCAGCTCCGGTGAGGCCGCCCGGGTCTTCTCGTTCTCGTTGATCAATCCCGAGGTCTACACGAACGTCGGCCTGGACAGGCGGCAGGCCGTCGCCCAGGTCAAGGCCAGCGGGCACCGCCGTGAAGTGATGCAGACCGGTGCGCGGCGCCTTACGGACTTCCTGGACGAGATCGGCGTCATGCGAGGCGTCGGACGCAAGCTCTGGGTCAGCTCCGGCCTCCTTGCCCGCTGATCGCTCGGGGCTCCGGCCCTCCGGGGCTCCGTACGGGCGGTTACGCTCTGGGGATGAGCAGCAGCGGCACCGCCCCGGCGTATCGCCGACTCACCGTGGACCAGCGGCGTACGCAGCTGATCTCGGCCGCGCTCGGTCTCTTCGCGCACAATCCGCCCGAGGACGTCTCGCTCGACGACGTGGCGTCCACGGCCGGGGTGTCACGGCCGCTCGTCTACCGCTACTTCCCCGGCGGCAAGCAGCAGTTGTACGAGGCCGCGCTGCGCAGCGCGGCCGACGAGCTCGAGCAGTGCTTCGCCGAATCGCAGACCGGACCGCTCACCAGCCGGCTCGCGCGCGCCCTGGACCGCTATCTCGCATTCGTGGACGGGCACGACGCGGGCTTCATGGCGCTGCTTCAAGGAGGCAGCGTCGTGCAGACCTCGCGTACGCACGCGATCGTGGACGAGGTACGGCGTACCGCT
Source organism: Streptomyces sp. (assembly GCA_035556995.1). Classification (GTDB taxonomy): domain Bacteria; phylum Actinomycetota; class Actinomycetes; order Streptomycetales; family Streptomycetaceae; genus Streptomyces. The sequence continues at coordinate 39 of DATMEI010000011.1, read as the reverse complement.
GCCGACCAGATCCTCTTCCACCTCGGCTTCCGCACCGAG
>DATMEI010000010.1:0-5294 GCA_035556995.1 Streptomyces sp. | reverse complement strand
GCACAAGTGGAGCAGGCCCTCGGGACCCAGCTGCCCGAGGACTACAAGCAGCTCGTCGATACGTTTGGCGGAGGAGTCTTCGACGAGACCGTCTGGCTCTTGGAGCCCGGTTGCTCCGTTCCTGACTATGACTTGTTGTCCATGGCGGAGGAGCGCCAGGAGGTACTCGGCAACCTCTGGAATCATGGTGAGCCGAAGCCGGCTGAACTCGAGACCGCCGGTGCACGCCTCCTGCCTTGGGCTTATGCGGAGGAGGGCGGGGAGTTCCTCTATTGGCTGATCACACCGGGGCAGGATCCAGGCACTTGGCCGATCATGATCAACGAAGGTCGAGGGCCCGAATGGGAGAAGCACCCCGGTCCCTGCGCAGCCTTCCTCCTCTCCCTCATGACCGGCGAAACCAGTTCCGGTACCTTTCCTGAACTACCGGCTGAAGAGCACCAGTTTGACCCGAACACGGAGATCTTGAGCGGCGACTAGGGGACGTCGGAACTCCACACTGCTGAGCAAGCGGGGGTACGAAGAGCCCCTTCAGGGAGTGTCGGAGTCTGTCGGCGAACGAGCTCCAGCTCCATCCGTAGCCTCATCCCGGAGCCGACTGACCCGAGACCGCCGCCCGGGCCACGGCACGCGGTGAACGCACCGGGAAAGGACCCGGCCTCCGTAGCGGGAGGAGATTTCCAGGGGCCCGGCTGCCGTGCTCCAACAGCCGGGCCCCTGTGCCCCCTCGGTCTCTCGCATCCCCCCGAGAGACCCCAGTGCCGAGTTAGACCCCGGGGCCCCCGAAACGGTTGTCCTGCGTTCCGGTTTTTTATCCGGCTTCCGCTCCGAGCGCGTGCCGCACGTAGCGTTCCGCCGTCTCGGCCAGGACGTCGAGGCCGTCACGCGCCCACAGAGCCGGGTTGAAGATCTCGACCTCGATGGGCCCTTCGTAGCCCGCGGCGTCGACGAGTTCGCGGAATCCGCGCAGGTCGACCGCGCCGTCACCGAGCTGGCCCCGGCCCAGCAGTACGCCCTCAGGCAACGGCGTCACCCAGTCCGCGAGTTGGAAGGCCGCGAGCCTCCCGCCCTGACCGGCCCGCGTGATCTGTGCGGGCGCCGCCTCGTCCCACCAGACGTGGTAGGTGTCCACCACGACGCCGACCTGGTCCGAAGGAAGGCGCTCCGCCAGGTCGAGGGCCTGCGCGAGCGTGGAGACCACGCAGCGGTCGGAGGCGAACATGGGATGCAGCGGCTCGATCGCCAGCCGCACGCCCCGCTCCCCCGCGTACGGCGCCAGTTCGGCCAGCGCGTCGGCGATGCGTTCCCGCGCGCCCCGCAGGTCGCGGCTCCCGGCCGGCAGCCCGCCCGAGACGAGGACGAGCGTCCCGGTGCCGAGCGTCGCGGCCTCGTCGACGGCGGCGCGGTTGTCGTCGAGGGCGCGGCTGCGCTCCACGGGGTCGAGCGCCGTGAGGAAGCCGCCCCGGCACAGCGAGGTCACGGTCAGTCCGGCGTCCGCGACCAGCCGGGCGGCTGCCGTCGGGCCGTACTCCTGTACGGGGCCGCGCCACAGTCCCACCTGCGTGATGCCGAGCTTGCCGCAGGCGTCGGCCAGTTCGGGCAGGGAGAGCTGCTTGACGGTCTCCTGGTTGATGGAGAAGCGGGAGAGTCCCGCGGCAGTCTTCACTGGTGCACTCCATGGACGGCGAGGAGCTGTTGCATGCGCGCCTGCGCCAGTCCGGGGTCGGGGAACAGGCCGAGGCCGTCGGCGAGTTCGTACGCGCGTGCCAGATGGGGCAGCGAACGTGCCGACTGGAGGCCGCCGGGCATGACGAAGTGGTCCTGGTGGCCCGCCAGCCAGGCGAGCAGGACGACACCCGTCTTGTAGAAGCGGGTCGGTGCCTCGAAGAGGTGCCGGGAGAGAGCCACCGTCGGGTCGAGCGCCGCGCGGAAGCCCTCGGTGTCACCCTCGTCGAGCAGACCGACGGCTTCGGCGGCGAGGGGTGCGAGCGGATCGAAGATGCCCAGCAGCGCGTGGCTGAAGCCGTGTTCGTCCCCGGCGATCAGTCCCGGGTAATTGAAGTCGTCGCCGGTGTAGCAGCGCACACCGTCCGGCAGGCGGCGGCGCAGTGCCACCTCGCGCTCGGCGTCCAGCAGGGACACCTTCACGCCGTCCACCTTGCCGGGATGCTCTTCGATGATCTGCAGGAACGTCTCGGAGGCGGCGTCCAGGTCGTCGCTCCCCCAGTAGCCCTGGAGTGCCGGGTCGAACATCGGGCCCAGCCAGTGCAGAACGACGGGCTCGGCGGCCTGACGGAGCAGCTGTCCGTACAGGTCGGCGTAGTCCTCGGGGCCGCGGGCGGTGGCGGCCAGCGCACGCGAGGCCATGATGACGGCCTGCGCGCCCGCCTTCTCCACCACCGCGAGCTGCTCCTCGTACGCGCCGCGTACGCGGTCGAGCTGCGGCCCTCCGGACAGCTTGCCCGTGCCGGACAGTTGCCCGGTGGCGGGCAGTTGCCCGGTGGCGGGCAGCTGGTCCGTGCTCACGCCGCAGGCGATACGGCCGCCGCTCGCCCGTGCCTCAGCCGCCGAGCGCTCGATCAACTCCGCGGCCACAGGCCAGTCCAGGCCCATGCCGCGCTGCGCGGTGTCCATGGCCTCGGCGACGCCCAGGCCGTGCGACCACAGGTGACGGCGGAAGGCGAGGGTGGCGTCCCAGTCGAGGGCGGCGCTACCGGAGTGGGGGTCGGCGAGGGGGTCAGCGACGACGTGCGCCGCGGCCAGGACCGTACGGGAAGCGGGCGGCGGAACGCCGACATCGCCGGCGCCGGGACGTACGACGGCGGCTGCGGGTTCGGCACGCGGTGTGTACTCGCGCAGCGCACCGGAAGCGTCAGGCAGCCGGATCGGCCGGGTCACAGATTTTCTCCCTTCGGCACAGCGGCATGCGGGCAGGCGGAGCCGGTCGGGGCCGTCACAGCGAGAGCTCGGGGACGGTCAGGCGGCGGCCCTCCGCCGAGGAGCGCAGGCCGAGTTCGGCCAGCTGCACACCGCGTGCGCCCGCCAGCAGGTCCCAGTCGTAGGGCGTGCCGAGCGCGAAGTGCCGCAGGAAGAGCTCCCACTGCGCCTTGAAGCCGTTGTCGAACTCGGCGTTGTCGGGCACCTCCTGCCACTGGTCACGGAAGGTCTCCGTGGCGGGCAGGTCCGGGTTCCATACGGGCTTGGGTGTGCCCGACCGGTGCTGCGCGCGGCAGCGGCGCAGCCCCGCGACCGCCGAGCCCTCGGTGCCGTCCACCTGGAACTCGACCAGTTCGTCGCGGTTGACGCGCACGGCCCAGGAGGAGTTGATCTGTGCGACGACTCCGCTGTCCAGCTCGAAGATGCCGTACGCGGAGTCGTCGGCGGTCGCTTCGTAGCGCCTGCCCTGCTCGTCCCAGCGCTGCGGGATGTGCGTGGCGGCGTGCGCCTGTACGGACGTGACCCTGCCGAACAGTCCGTTCAGCACGTACTCCCAGTGCGGGAACATGTCGACGACGATGCCGCCGCCGTCCTCCGCCCTGTAGTTCCAGGAGGGGCGCTGTGCGTCCTGCCAGTCGCCTTCGAAGACCCAGTAACCGAACTCCCCGCGGACCGACAGGATGCGTCCGAAGAAGCCGCCGTCGATGAGGCGCTTGAGCTTGAGCAGACCCGGCAGGAAGAGCTTGTCCTGTACGACGCCGTGCTTGACGCCTGCCGCGTGTGCGAGCCGTGCGAGGTCCAGGGCGCCGTCGAGGCCGGTGGCGATGGGCTTCTCGGTGTAGATGTGCTTTCCGGCGCTGATGGCTTTCCTGAGGGCTTCCTCGCGTGCGGATGTGACCTGCGCGTCGAAGTAGATCTCGATGCTGTCGTCGGTGAGTACGGCATCGAGGTCGGTGGTCCACTCGTCCAGGCAGTGGCGTTCGGCCATGGCCTTCAGCGCGTGGTCGCGCCGGCCGACGAGCACCGGCTCGGGCCACAGCGCGGTGCCGTCACCGAGGTCGATACCGCCCTGCTCGCGTATGGCGAGGATCGAGCGGACGAGGTGCTGGCGGTATCCCATGCGTCCGGTCACACCGTTCATGGCGATGCGCACTGTCCTGCGTGTCACGTGGGTCTTCTCCTTAGGGTCCGCCGGCGCTGCTGGTTCTGTTCGTGCAGTACGTGGTGTTCGTGGTGTGCGTTTCTGAGGTCTGTCGCAGCGTCCGAAGCGACTGCCACATCGGCTTGCCGGTGCAGTAAGCGCTTTCTATCCAGACAGCTAACCGTTTCTCTTCGGGTTTCACAAGGCTTGCCGCGGTCGTCACGGACGACCCCGACGTCGTACGCACCCGCCCTGCCCGGACGGTGCGTACGGGACGGACGGCTCGCGCGTCCGGATAACGCAGCCGGTGCCGCCCACGCGGCCTGCGGGCTCCCGCTCATCGGCCTTCCCAGCGCAGTTCGACGGCGGTCAGTGCCACGGCCAGCGGCCCCGGCACGAGGAAGACCACCAGCGGCAGGGCCCAGGCACACACGACTGCCGTGCCGAGGGCGAGCACCACCAGGGCGCTGCCCGGAAGGTCCTTCACCGTCCGGACAGCTCCGGCACGGGCCGCGTGGCGCCAGCCCTCATACCGGCCCCCACGCCCGGGTCCGGCCGGCACGTACTCGTACTGCGCGCACGTGCGCAGCCCGGCCACGCACGCCGCAGTCGCCACAGCGGCGAGAGCGAGCGCGAAGGGCACCGCCCCCGGCAGTCCCGCCGCGGCGAGCCCGGCGTCGGCAGCCAGCACGGCGCCGAACACGAACACGAGCGCACCCGCTGCCCATTCGCCCCTGCGCGCCATGCGCGTACGCATGAGCCCGAAGTAGCGCCCTGCGGTGCAGGGTTCCCCGTACAGCCGCCGCCTGCGCAGCAGTGTGCAGGCAGTTGACAGGGCGGCCGGGAGAGTGATCAGCGGAAGGGATGCGACTGCGGTGGCCAGTCCGATGCTGAGCACGTCGGCGAAGAGCTCGAAGCGTGCTCCGAACAGATCGCCGCGTTCACGGGCCGGGCTGGTCGCGGAAGTGCTCATACTCGATCAGCCCTTCAGCCCGGAGTTGGCCATTCCTTCGACCAGCAGCCGCTGGAAGGCCAGGAAGAACAGCACGATGGGCAGCAGTGCGAACACCGACATTGCGAACATGGGCCCGTATGCGGACTGACTGGAAGTATCCACGAATGTACGCAGTGCCAGGGTGAGTGTGTACTTGTCGGGCTCGAAGAGATAGATGAGCTGGGTGAAGAAGTCGTTCCAGGTCCAGATGAAGGTGAAGAT
>DATMEI010000009.1:0-2528 GCA_035556995.1 Streptomyces sp. | reverse complement strand
CATCGGGGAGCCCAGCGCCGAGACCAGGGTGCGGGCGGCACGCATGGCGCTGGTCGTGGAGTCGGCGAGCGGCAGCAGGACGGCGAACTCGTCGCCGCCGAGCCGCGCCGCCTCGGCCCCGCGCGGCAGGGCGTCCCGCAGCCGCTCTGCGATCTTCAACAGCAGTCTGTCGCCCGCGAGATGGCCGAGCGTGTCGTTGACGGACCGGAACCTGTCCAGGTCTATGAGGACGAGCGCGGAGCGGGCCTCCGTACGGTCCGCCTCGTCCAGTGCCGACCAGGTGCGCTCCAGCAGCCACTGGCGGTTGGGAAGTCCGGTGAGCGGGTCGCGGAGCGCTTCCTCCGCACGCACCCGTGCGATCCACAGAGTCGAGTCCAGCGCGATCAGCGGCACCGCGAACAGCGGGAGCAGCACGGGGCGGTAGGCGGCGACCACGGCTATCAGCGGTGAGATCCCCAGCAGCGCGAGGGCCACGAGGCCATGACGCAGCAGTGACCTGCGCAGCACAGTGGGCAGCCCCGTCTTGCGGGGCGTGTAGGAGAACCACAGCAGGGTCCGGGTGGCGACCAGATAGGCGCACGCCGCCAGGACGACTTCGGGCAGCGCGAAGTAGCCCCACTCCTGAGGGCTCCAGGGATGCTCGACCGAGGGGTGCACGCCGCAGGCGGCCAGCGCGAGAGCTGACGCGCCGATGCCGAGGACGTCGACGGCGCCGTAGACCACCGCCTGCCGCCACCGGCGCCTGCGTACCGCACCGACCAGCAGTACGACGGCCAGGCTGACCAGCACGGACGGCACCCAGCCGTAGAGCAGCAGGATGGCCAGAGTGAGGGCGGGGCCCGAACCGGTGCCGCCCCACCAGCGGTCACGGCCGAGTGCGACGAGATGCCCGACGATGACGCCGGTGAGCACCGCCAGCGACCAGCCGGTGACCGCGTCGGGGAAGAGAGCCTGTCCCTCCGTCACGACGCGGAAAGCGCCCGTTCCCAGCGCGATTCCCGCCCCGACGACGACGAACAACGGCAGTCCGGGCACCCGCAGCGCGGCGATGCGCTGTACCCACGGCACGTCCTCCGCTCCGGCCGTGGACCCCGTACTTCCGCTCGTGTCGTCGGGCAGGCTGGAGTACGGGGGGCCGTGGCCCCCAGGAATTTCCTGCATGCCCGTCCCTCTCGCAGCCGTCCGTGCCTGCTCGCCAACCAGGCACACACATCAACAGTAGGCCGCACACCGCTGCCAGGGCAGCGATCGGCCGGGGTTGACTGTGTGCGACCCGGCTGATCCAGCCCCTTTCGGGAGCAACGGCCGATAACTGTGCGGCTCCTGAGTGCATACCCTGGCGTAAACGCATGAGACACCTGTGACCCGCGCACAACAGCGGGAAAAGGGAGGGAAGTTGACGGGCACTCAGTGCCCTATTCGGGGTGCTTTTCGGCCACTTCGCGTGCCGCGTCCGGCCCTTGCTCCAGCAGAACGGCGAGTCCGTCATCGTCCAAAATAGGCACCTTCAACTGGACAGCCTTGTCGTATTTCGACCCTGGGCTCTCTCCGACCACCACGAAACCGGTCTTCTTCGAAACGGATCCGGTCACCTTCGCACCGCGCTCCTGCAGCGCCTCCTTCGCGCTGTCCCGGGTGAGCGTCGCGAGCGTCCCCGTGACGACGACGGTGAGCCCCTCCAGAGGCCGCGGACCCGCCTCGGCGGAGCCCTCCTCCTCCATGCGGACACCGGCCGCGCGCCAGCGTTCGACGATCTCGCGGTGCCAGTCCTCCGCGAACCACGCCTTGAGTGACGCCGCGATGGTCGGGCCCACGCCCTCCGTCGCCGCCAGCTCCGCCTCGTCCGCCTCCGCGATCCGCTCCACCGACCGGAACTCCCGCGCCAGAGCCTCGGCGGCCACCGGCCCCACATGCCGGATCGAAAGCCCGGTGATGATGCGGGCCAGCGGGCGCTCCTTGGCCGCCTGGACGTTCTCCAGCATGGAGAGGGTGTTCTTGCGCGGCTCGCCCTTCTGGTTCGCGAAGAGGGTGACGACCTTCTTCTCGCCCGTCTCGGGATCACGCTTGGGCAGGCCGCTGTCCGGGTCCAGGACGTAGGACTTGATGGGCAGCAGGTCGGAGATCTCCAGGTCGAAGAGGCCGCCCTCGTCCTTCAGCGGCGGCTCCGACGGCTCCAGAGGCTGAGTCAGTGCGGTGGCGACCACATAACCGAAGTGCTCGACGTCCAGACACTTGCGGCCCGCCAGATAGAAGAGGCGCTCCCTCAACTGGGCAGGGCAGGAACGGGCGTTGGGGCAGCGGAGGTCGATGTCGCCCTCCTTCATGGGCCGCAGCCCCGTCGCGCAGTCGGGGCAGCGCCCGGGCATCTCGAACTCCCGCTCGCTGCCGTCCCGCAGGTCGGCGACGGGCCCCAGGATCTCCGGAATGACGTCGCCAGCCTTGCGCAGCACCACCGTGTCCCCGATGAGCACACCCTTGGACCTGACCACCTCCTGGTTGTGGAGAGTGGCGAACTCGACCTCGGAGCC
>DATMEI010000008.1:0-4061 GCA_035556995.1 Streptomyces sp. | reverse complement strand
CGTCCGGACCGCGGTCAGCCTTGTCGTAGAAGCCGTCCTTCATCTCGACCTTGATGAGTACGGGCGGGTGCCCGGGGTTCGCATCGTGCCAGGCGCGCATGTCGGCGAGGCAGCCGTCGAGGCCCTGGTCGCGTTTCTTCGTGCGCAGTTCCTCCGCCGAACCGGCGTTCTCGCAGTTGTTGTCGTTGCCCGTGGGGTTGCTGTGCGAGACACGCCATCCGCTGCCGATGACGTTGGTCCACACGTCCAGTTCGAGGAGTGAGGCGCCGGAGTCGAGGGCGTCGGCAAAGTATTCGTATTTGTCCTGCTCATAGGCGTTGTGGACGCCGACGGCGGTGGTTTCACCGTAGGAGGCGGCGGCTTCCGGGCCTGCCTGGGCTGTGAGCGGAGTGGCCACGGCGGTGGCAGCCGTGAAGAGTGCTGCCACCGATATGGCGATGGCAAGGCGGGGTCTGCTCATGAGCTGATACCTCGGTCATGTGGGGGGCCAAGTGAGCATCAGCGTAGAGCTGTTCACGTATCCGGGGGACGGGTTGCGGCAAAGGCAGAATGCACGGCCTGCAACTGGCCGCACACAGAGGCCTCCTGCCGGCGGGCGTTCACCGGCAGGAGGCTTGAGGTTTGAGGATTCGACATGTGTGAGCTCGTTCAGCGGCGGCGGCGTTTCGCGCGGTCGAGCGCGGCGACGCCGAGTGCCGCCAGGAGCAGCTGGACGAGCCACTCGACCCAGTCGACGCCCTTGGTGTCGCCCACGCCGAAGTAGTTTGCCAGCGCCGAGCCGATCAGGGCAGCCACAATGCCGACCCCGATCGTCAGCAGGATTCCGACGCGCTGACGTCCGGGAACGATCAGCCGCCCCAGCACGCCGATCACGATCCCGATCACGATGGCGCTGATGATGCCTGAGATCTCCATGATCTCCCCTTGTCGGTCGTCGTGTTCCCTCCTCTTGCCCGCTCTCGGGCCATGCACTCCGCACTGTTTCGCCACCCGGTCCGGCACCCCGCCGGGCAGCCGCCGGCCGGTGTCGGAGCCGGGTGCGACACTGGCGTCGGCCGCTCCCGCAAGCCGCGCGAGAAGAGGAGTCCGGCAATGGATGCGCTGATCCCCCGCCCTCCGGCCCGCCCCGGCCCGGGCGCGGTGCACCTGCCCGGGTGGCTCGACCCGGAGCAGCAGCGGCAGTTGGTATCGGCCTGCCGTGACTGGGCGAGAGGTCCCGTCCCTCTCCGGCACACGAAGCTGCCGCGAGGCGGAGTGATGTCCGTACAGACCGTGTGCCTGGGCTGGCACTGGCAGCCTTACAGGTATTCACGCACCGCGGACGACGTGAACGGCCTCCGCGTGGCCGAACTGCCCGAGTGGCTGGCTCAGTTGGGGCGGCGGGCTCTCGCGGACGCTTACGAGGACAGTTCGGCGGCCGACGGCTACAACCCGGACACCGCACTGATCAACTTCTATGACGGCCGGGCGAAGATGGGCATGCACCAGGACAAGGACGAGAAGTCCAGCGCGCCGGTCGTCTCACTGAGCATCGGCGACAGCTGTGTCTTCCGCTTCGGCAACACCGCCGGGCGGGGCAAGCCCTACACCGACATCGAGTTGTCCTCCGGCGACCTGTTCGTCTTCGGTGGCCCGTCCCGCTTCGCGTACCACGGCGTGACGAAGGTGTTCGAGGGTACGGGCCGCCCCGCGACGGGTCTGGTCTCGGGACGGCTGAACCTGACGCTGAGGGTCACCGGGCTGACTGGCTGACGGCCCCGCCCGCATGCCGGGGGATGTGTAAGAGGCCCGTCTGTGCCTACCCGTATGCCATGGACGAGAAGTATCCCGACCCGGAAGACCCCGGTCACTCCCCCGGTCTGGAACCCGGCGGCCAGGTGCCGCCCGGCGAGACACCACCCGGTGAGGACAGCACGGCCGGTGCGGGACCGGACGAGCGCCACAATCCCGCCAAGGGGTGGGCCAAGGCCCCATTGATCATGCTGGCGGTGCTTGTCCTGCTCTTCCTCATCTACTTCCTGGCCTGGGCGGTGGAGCTTTGAACACGGCCCAGGGCGGGACTGCCGACGGCCGGGGCTTCCGTGACGGTGGCCTGACCGGGCGGCAGCGCTGAGGCCGCGTGCACGGAAGCGCACCCCTTCCCGCTTCCGTGGACGCGGCCTCGTCGCGCGATCCGGGCCTGCACGGCCCCGCCCGCTCCTGGCGTCCTCCTCCCCTACGGGGAGGAAACCTCACGGAGCCGGCGGCGCAGGCTGCGGCTCCGGCTCGGGAGGAACCGGCTCAGGACCGGGAGTGGGCGGCTCGGGAATCGGGTCGGGGGACGGGCCCGGCGGCGGACCGGGCGTCGGTCCCGGAACCGGATCGGGTGCCGGCCCTGGCCCCGGCCCCGGCGGCGGCGTCGGTTTGGGTGGGACCGGATCGGGCCGCCGGCAGGAAGGGAACCTCGTGCCTGACTGCTGTGGCATGAAAACTCCAGCGGTCTCACATAGCGGCATGTACCTGTACACACGCCGGGTGCCCGCTTCACTGCCCCCCACTCTCCCGTGCCCCGGACAGGTGACCGGGGCACGGCCGCTGCCGGTCAGTCGGCGGACACCTCGCTGCGGTCGCCGCCCCAGAGGGTGTGGAAGGTGCCGTCACGGTCCGTACGGCGGTAGGTGTGCGCACCGAAGAAGTCCCGCTGCCCCTGCGTGAGGGACGCGGGCAGACGTGCGCTGCGCAAGGCGTCGTAGGAGGCGAGCGCGGTCGAGAAGCCGGGGACGGGGATGCCGTGCCCGACGGCGGTTGCCACGACCGAGCGCCAGTCGCTCTGGGCGTCGCCGATCTCCTTGGCGAAGTGCTCGTCGGCGAGCAGCGTCGGCAGATCCGGCTGGGCGGCGAACGCGGAGCGGATACGGTCCAGGAACGCGGCACGGATGATGCACCCGGCCCGCCAGATGGCGCCGACCGCGCCGGGGTCGATGGCCCAGCCGTACTCGTCGCTGCCGCTGCGGATCATGTTCCAGCCCTGGGCGTAGGAAGTGATCTTCGAGGCGTACAGGGCCTGTTCGACCTTCTCCGCGAAGCGCTCTGCCTCCGCCGGTGCCAGCGCCGCGGCGGACGGACCGGGCAGGTGGCTGCTGGCGGAGCGCAGGTCGGCGTGGCCCGACAGGGAGCGGGCGAAGACGGCCTCGGCGATGCCGGAGACCGGCACACCGAGATCGAGCGCGATCTGTACGGTCCAGCGGCCGGTGCCCTTCTGCTCGGCCTGGTCGGCGACGATGTCGACGAAGGGCTTTCCGGAGGCCGCGTCGTCGTGTGAGAGGACTTCGGCGGTGATCTCGATGAGGTAGGAGTCCAGGCGCCCGGTGTTCCACTGGCGGAAGGTCTCGGCGATGCGGGCCGGGCTGTAGCCGGCGACGTCGCGCAGCAGGTGGTACGCCTCGCCGATCAGCTGCATGTCGGCGTACTCGATCCCGTTGTGCACCATCTTCACGAAATGGCCGGCGCCGTCGGGGCCGACGTGCGTCGTGCAGGGCGTTCCGTCCTCGGCCTTGGCCGCGATGCTCTCGAGCATCGGCCGGAGCGAGTCGTAGGCCTCCGCGGAACCGCCGGGCATGATGCTCGGGCCGTGCAGCGCGCCTTCCTCTCCTCCGGAGATGCCCGCGCCGACGAAGTGCAGGCCCCGCTCGCGCAGTGCCGCTTCGCGGCGGCGGGTGTCGGCGAAGTGGGCGTTGCCGCCGTCGATGATGACGTCTCCGGGTTCCAGCAGCGCAGCGAACTCGTCGATGACGGCGTCCGTCGGGCCCCCGGCCTTGACCATGATGATGAGCCGCCGTGGCCGCTCGAGGGCGGCGACGAAGTCCTCGGCCGTCTCGGCGGCGATGAAGCTTCCCTCGTCGCCGAAGTCGCGCACGAGGTCACGGGTCCTGGAAGCCGTGCGGTTGTGCACCGCGACCGTGTACCCGTTGCGGGCGAAGTTCCGGGCGAGGTTGCGGCCCATCACGGCGAGGCCGGTGACGCCGATGTGTGCGGTGGTGCTCATGCGGATGCTCCTGGGTGTTGACGGTCCGGGGCTACGG
>DATMEI010000007.1:0-4201 GCA_035556995.1 Streptomyces sp. | reverse complement strand
GCGGGAGGCGGACGAGAGCGAGACCGAGCTGTACAAGCTCAAGGAAGCCCTCTCCCTGTGGCAGGGGCCGCTGCTCGCGAATGTCTCCTCGCAGATGCTTCATCGCGACGAAGTGCCCCGGCTCACCGAGGAGCGGCTGCGTGCGCTCGAGCGGGCATGCGACATCGAACTCGCGCTGGGACGGTGCAGACAGGTCCTGGTGGAGCTGTGGGAGGCGGCCCGCACCCACCCCGGACACGAACGTTTCTCCGAACAGCTCATCGAAGCCCTGTACCGGACGGGGCGTCAGGCCGAGGCGTTCGCCGAGTACCGCCGGGTCAAGACCCGGCTGAAGGAAGAACTCGGCGTCGACCCCGGCCCTTCGCTTCAACGGCTCGAACTCTCCATCCTCCGCGGCGAGGACCTTGGACGCGCGGTCGCCGACCAGCCAACTGCCCAGCCGCCGGCGGTCGCTCTCACCGCGGGCGCCCGTGCGGACGTCTCCGCGGGACAGGCGCGCGCACTGCCGCCCGCCGTCTCCGCCCTCGTCGCCGCCCCCGTACCCGCGGAGGCCGCCCCCGCGCCCGCCCTCGTCGCCCCTGCGCCCGCCCCCGTCGCTGCCCCGGCTTCCGCTCCCCGCGCGCCTGTACGGCCCGTGCGGCCCTCCGCCGTCTCCTGCTTCACCGGGCGCGCGGCCGACAGCGAAGCGATCGGCGAGCGGCTGACCTCGAACGGGGAGGCCGGCCCCGCCCTCGTCGTCGTATCGGGCGCCCCGGGCGTGGGCAAGAGCGCGCTCGCGCTGCAGACGGCCCACCGGATCAAGGGCTCCTTCCCCGGCGGATGCCTCGTCCTTCCCATGGTCCGTCCCGACGGGAGCGGGATCACCGGCGAGGAGGCGCTGGAGGCGCTGGAGGCGCCGGACGTGCCGGGGCAGCAGGCGCGTACTGAGGGACGGTCGCTGCTGGTGCTCGACGATGTGCTCAGCGCCGACCAGGTACGTCCGCTGCTGCCCGCCGCCGAAGGCAGCGCTGTGATCGTCACCAGCAGGCGGGGTCTGGGCGGGCTGGTGGCCACCCACGGCGGACTGGTCCACCGGCTCGGCGCGTTCGAACCCGAGGAGTCACGGCAGCTGCTGGTCAGCACCCTCGGCCGGCAGCGCGTCGAGGCGGAGGACGGGGCGGCGGACCGGCTGGCGTTGCTGTGCGGCCACTTCCCGCTCAGCCTGCGCATCGCGGCGGCGCGGCTGCTGACACGGCCCGCTCTGCGCATCGGCGACTGCGCCGAGTGGATCGCCGAGGACCTGCCGACGCGGCTGGCTCTCGCCGACGACCCCCGCATGTCCGTGCCGAACATCTTCCGTGGCGCGCTCGGCCGGCTGGAGCCGCATCTGGCGGAGGCGTTCGTGCGCGTCGGCAGTCAGGGGAGCGCGGCGGTGCCCGAGGCGGAGAGGGCGGATGGCCTGCGCCCGGTGGAGGCACGTCCGCCGGCGGCGACCGAGGAGATGCTCGAACAGCTCGCGGACGCAGGGCTGTTGGAGGACGGCCCGCCCGGCCCGTACCGCATGCACGCGTTGCTGCGTTGCTACGCGCGTCGATCCGCCCGTGAATCCGACGGCCAGGGGCAGCGGGCCGACGCACCGGGCTGACCGCCCGCAGACCAGACCGCACCGACCGCGCAGCCTCCTCGACCGCTCCCGACCACGCAGGGGTGTCACCACACATGGCAACAGCAGCTTTCGAAGCCGTAGCCGCGACCCGTCCGCGCATACGCCGCGACGTGCTCTTCACCGGAACACCGGAAGGGGTGCTGTTCCACAACGCCGAAGGCGGCTTCCAGCTGACCGCCAAGTCGGCGTACAGGTTCGCCACGCTGATCGTCCCGCACCTGAACGGGCAGCATTCCGTCCTGGAGATCAGCGAGGGCTTCGGCGAGAGACAGCGCGCCATGCTCGGGGAACTGATCAGGACGCTCTACGCCCGCGGCTTCGCACGCGATGTCCCCGAGCCGGACGGACAGCCCGGCGACGAGGGCTTCCCCTCACCGGACGCGGCACGCCGCTTCGCCCCGCAGATCGCCTACGTCGACCACTACACCGACGACGCGGAGCGGCGCTTCGAGCGTTTCCGGCAGACGCGGGTGGCCGTACTGGGCGAGGACGAGGCCGCCCGCTGGTGCGTGCTCAGCCTGATACGCAACGGCAGCGCGGCCATCGGCGTACTGCCCGGACTGCAGCGCCCTCAGATCGACGCGGAGGCGGAGGAAGCCGCAGCCGACGGCTGCCCGGTGGAGCTGGCAACCCTTCCGGGCGCCGCGGGCGGCACGGGTGGCACGGGCGCCGCGGGGGAATGCACTTGGGCGCAGCTGGAGTCGTTCGACATCGTCCTGGTCACCGGCGGTCCGCGTGCCGCGCAGCGGCTCTTCCCGCTGCTGAAGGAGGGCGTACCCGAGGGCACGGCCGTCGTCGCGGCCTGGTCGTTCGGTGAACGGGCCGTCATGGGGCCGCTGATGACACACGGCCGTGCCGGCTGCTGGTCCTGCGCGGTGCTGCGTCTGGGGACGGGCGAGGAGTCCGCCGCGGCAGCCGACGTGTGGAGCGCGCTCGCACTCCCCGGTGCCGGGCCGGCGGGCGGAAGCCCGGGCCGTCCACTGGCCGCGATGACCGGCAACTTGCTCGGCTACGAGGTCTTCCGGTTCACCACCGGGGCGCTGCGGGCCGAGACCGACGGCCAGTTGATCGTCCAGGACATGGCTTCGCTCGACGTCACCTCCGAACCGCTGCTGCCCCACCCCCGCTGCACACTTTGCACACCGGCGGAACGGGAAGTCGCGGGGGCGGGAGCTGCCCGGGCCACTGCCCAGGCCGCCACGGTGGACCTCGCGATGGCCGGCGAAGAGGCCGTAGCCATGCCGGATGTGGCGACCGCCCGCGACGCCGACGCCCTCGTCGAGGAGCTGAACCGCCGCTCGCTGCTGCTGGTACGCGAGCACGCCGGGGTCTTCAGACGGTTCGCCGACGAGGCCCTGACCCAGATCCCGCTGAAGGCGGGCGTCGTCGAACTCGGCGTCGGCCACGGCCTCCTGCGCCGGATCGCGGCCTTCGACGTGCATCACGTGGCCGGCGCCCGTATGCGGGCACTGAACGCCGCCGCCGAGGTGTACGCCGAACACGTCGTCCCCGCAGACGAGTTGACGGCGGGCGAACGGCTCGATGCAGCACGCGAGATGATGCCGGCTCTGGCCCCCGGTACGTTCACCACCGCCGCCGGCACCGGGGCCACGGAAGACGATGTGCAGGCCTGGACGGTCGCAACCTCACTGGTCAGCAAGGAGCAACTGCTCGTACCTGCCGCCGCCGTACGCACCTTCACCGCCGGCAACTCCGCGCGGCTCTTCGAGTCGACGAGCGCGGGCACAGGTTCCGGCTCGACGCTGCCGGACGCGACCGCCCGCGGTCTGCTCTCCGCGCTCGCCCACGACGCGCTGGTACGGACCCTGCGAGGCACCCCGGCGACACCGGTGGAGCCGAAGGCGGCCACGTCGGCCCCGGGCGGGGAGGCGGATGCCGAAGTCACCTTCCTCGTACGCTCCTTGGATCAGCTGGACCTCCGGTGGGAGCTGCTGGATCTCGGGGAGAGCGGGCGCACCGGCGTGCACGTACTGCTCGCGCACGCCGAGGGGGAGTGGGCCGTCGGCAGCGAGACCTGCCGGGCAGCGGCTGCTGTCGCCGCCCTGCGGGACCTGCTCGGGCGGATACAGCTGAGCCGCGAGGAGGGCATGGCGCCGGCCGGCACCGGCGATCCGCTGCTGCGCGACCTCGCCCCGGGCACGCTGGCGGTGGACGGAGGAGCGGCGACCGACGGCGTGGGGACTGGCGACGCGGTCAACGGTGGTCCGGGCGGGGCGAGTTCGGACGAGCCCGTGGCGTGGACGTACGTACTGGAAAGGCTGAGGAAGGCGGGCCGGGACGCGCTGGTGGTACCCACCGGCTCCGCCGACCTGGCGGCGGTGGGCATCAGCACCGTCCGCGTGCTTCTCACCAGGGGCACGGGCCATGGTCTCCAGTGAAGCCGCGGCCCGCCCGTACGGTGCTGACGGGGCCGAAGCGCACGAAGCGGCCCTCACCGCGCTGCTGCGGCGCGGCCTGACGCGGCTCGGCGGGCCCGGGGCGGACGTCCGGGTACTCGGCGTGCGCGACGCTTTCACGACGGGAGGAGGCCCGGGG
>DATMEI010000006.1:0-15538 GCA_035556995.1 Streptomyces sp. | reverse complement strand
CCTGTCCGTGCGGCTGTTCGGACTGGGCGCGTGGCAGATCCTTGTGCCGCAGGCCCTCATGGGCGTTGCCACGGTCGCCGTGCTGTACGCGTCCGTACGGCGCGGGTTCGGGCCCGCCGCGGGACTTCTCGCGGGCGCGCTGACAGCCGTGACGCCGGTGGCGGCGTTGATGTTCCGGTTCAACAATCCGGACGCTCTGCTGTGTCTGCTGTCGGTGTGCGCGGTGTACTGCCTGCTGCGCGCCGTCGAGGACACACGCACCCGGTGGCTGCTGCTGTGCGGCGTCTGCCTCGGAATCGGATTTCTGGTCAAGACACTTCAGGCGTGGCTGATCGTGCCGCCGCTGGCCGTTGTCTATCTCGTGTGCGCCCGCACGCCGTTGCCGCGCCGCATCGGACGGCTGCTGCTCGCCGGGCTCGCGATGGTCGCAAGCGCCGGCTGGTGGGTCGCGCTCGTCGAGCTGTGGCCGGCCGGCTCACGCCCGTACGTCGGAGGCTCCCAGCACAACAGCTTTCTTGAACTGACCTTCGGCTACAACGGATTGGGCCGCATCACCGGCAACGAAACCGGCAGCGTCGGGCCGGCGGCGGGGCGCGGCGGAGGGCCGGGCGGCGGTCCCTTCGGTGAGAGCGGCATCGGGCGGATGTTCAGCCAGATGACCGGCGGCCAGATCTCCTGGCTGCTGCCCGCCGCGCTTCTCCTGCTCCTCGCGGGTCTGATCGTGACCCGCAGGGCCGCCCGTACGGACGCACAGCGCGCGGCACTTCTGGCCTGGGGCGGCTCGCTGCTGATCACGGGCGCGGTCTTCAGCCTGATGTCGGGGATCTTCCACGAGTACTACACCGTCGCGCTCGCCCCCTGTACCGCCGCCGTCGTCGCCATGGGAACGGCGCTGCTGTGGCAGCGGCGCACTCACCGTGCCGCATCGGTGACACTGGCGGGCGTGGTGGCCGTGACGGCGGTGTGGTCGTACGTACTCCTCGAACGGTCTCCCGGCTGGCTGCCATGGCTCAAATGGGCGGTCCTCGCAACGGGAACGGTGGCCGCACTCGGAATCCTGGTGATGGTGGTGCTTCCGCGCAGGGTGGCGCTCGGACTCGCCGCACTGGGCCTCGCAGCGTCAGTGGCCGGGCCTGTGGCCTACACCTTGAGCACCGTTGACACCGCGCACTCCGGCGCGATCGTCACCGCCGGCCCCGCTGCCGCGCGCTCCGGACGAGGCGGCGGGCCGGGCTTCGGTGAACCCGGCGGCAGTCAGGGCCAGGCAGACCGGCAAGGCCAAGGCCAACAGGCCGGCCGCCAGGGACAGTTCCCGCCCGGCTTCCCCTCTCCCGGCCGGCAAGGGCCGGGCGGGAACCCCGGCAACAACCCACCCGGACGCGGCTCCGGCAACGAACAGCCAGGACAGGCCTTCGAAGGCGGCCCCATGGGCGGGCTGCTCAACGGCCCGCAGGTCAGCAACGCCGCCAAGGCAAAGCTGACGGAGAACGCCGACGACTACACCTGGACGGCCGCCACCGTCGGCGCGATGAACGGCGCCGGCTACCAACTGACCACCCAGCAGCCGGTGATGGCCATCGGCGGCTTCAACGGCACCGATCCCGCTCCCACGTTGGCCCAGTTCAAGGAGTACGTACGGGACGGCCGGATCCACTACTTCATCGGCGGCAGCTCCCCCGGACGCGACGGACGGGGAAGCTCCACCGGCATCTCGAACTGGGTCGAGAAGCACTACACCAAGGTGACCGCCGGCCGAACCACCCTCTACGACCTGACGAAGGAGCAGCAGTAGCCGGAACGGGAGGCGATCAGGGGCGAGATGGGCACCGGGTGGCGGCGAGCAGCGTTCGCGCGGCGACCTCCAGGCCCTCCATCTGGCCCAGCTCAAGGTCCTCGTGCTCGATGTTGACCGCCATCTCCGGGTCGACCCGTCGCAGTGCTTCCAGGAAGGACGCCCAGTATGTCCGGTCATGCCCGCGGCCCACCGCGACGAAGTCCCAACTGGAGTTCTGCGGCCACTGGTTGAGGGTGTAGCGGCCGCCCAGTGAGACCGGGTCCCCGTCCGCGGGAATCCGGGTGAAGCGGTCGTCCAGAACGCCGTTGACCCGGCAGCGGTCCTCATTGATGCGGGTGTCCTTGGCAGCGGCGTGGCGTACCAGCGGGCCCAGGTCCTCGACCGCCGCCACCGGATCGATGCCCTGCCAGAACAGGTGGCTCGGGTCCAGCTCGGCGCCGATGTGCGTGGCTTCCGTGCACTCGACCAGGCGGCGCAGCGTCGCCGGGTTGAAGACGAGGTTGTGCGGATGCATCTCCAGGCAGACGTGGACGCCGTGCCGGGCGGCCAGGGCGTCGATCTCCCGCCAGAAGGGGACGGCCACTTGGTCCCACTGGTACGTCAGCGAGTCCAGGTAGGCGCTGTCCCACGGCACCACGTTCCAGGCCGGAAGCCGCCCGCCCTCGTGCGCTGCCGGAAGCCCCGACATCGCGACGACGCGATGCACCCCGAGCAGTCCCGCGACCTCGATGGCCTGGCACAGCTCGCGTACGTCGGCCTTGCTGACCGCCGGATCGGGGTGCAGCACATTGCCGTTGACGTTGAGCCCGGTGAGATCGACACCGGTTTCGGCGAAGGGCTCCAGATACCTCTCCGGAGTGAGCGCGCCCGACAGCAGCATGTCGACCGGGATATGCGGGGACGGCAGGAAGCCGCCCGCGTTGATCTCGGCACCGGTCAGGCCGAGAGAGGCGATGACCTCAAGGGACTCCCTCAAGGGGCGGTCGTGCAGGACCGCCGTGTAGATGCCGAGCTTCATCGGGCCAGTTCCTTGGTGATGCGGTCGAGCATGAACGCCGAGGATTCGCGGGCGCGTTCCTCCCAGGCGAAGACACAGGCCGTCGCGACGCCGTCGAAGCGCAGCTCGCGCAGCGTGCCGAAGAAGGTGTCCCAGTCGACCTCGCCCTGGCCGATGTCGAGGTGCTGGTGGATACGGGCAGCCGTGCCCGGGGGGTTGAGGATGTAGCGCAGGCCGGAGGACGCCTTGTGGTTAAAGGAGTCGGCGATGTGGACGTGCTGCAGCTTGTCCCCGGCGTAGCGCATCATCCGGGCGATGTCCGCGCCGGTTTCACCGGGACCGGAGAGATGGAAGGTGTGCGGGGCGCAGTAAAGGTAGTTCACCCAGGGCAAGTTGACCGCACGTACGAGGTCGACCGCCGGGTTGCTCTCCTCGCAGAAGTCGTCCGGGTGGGCCTCGAGGTTGAGGGCGATGCCCTCGCGCGCGAAGAGGGGAAGAAGCTCCTCCATGGACCGCCAGAAGGCGGCCTCGCTCTCGGGGGCCTTCTCAGGGCGGCCGTTGAACTCCGAGTTCATCAGCGGGCAGCCGAGGTCAGAGGTGATCTCGATCATCCGTTTCCAGTAACGGACGGCGGCCTGCCGCTCGTCCTCGTCGGGCGAGGACCACTTGTAGAGGGGGAGCACGCTGGAGAGCTGCACTCCGTGCGTACGCAGTGCCGTCTTCAGCTCCGCGATGCGCGCGTCGTCCGCGCGCGGGTGCAGAAAGAAGGGCATGAAGTCGGCGCGGGGCGACAACTCGATGTAGCCGTAGCCGAGTTCGCCGACGGTGCGCACCATTTCGTCGATGGGCAGGGCGCGGAACATGTGCGGGTCGATGGCGATCTTCACTGGGTGCTCCCGGTGTCGTAGAAGGCCGGGCGGTTCTTCATGCTGACGCCGACGACGCGGCCCGATTCCAGGGCCTCGACGGTCGCGTCGGTGATGACGGTCGCGGCGTAGCCGTCCCAGGCGGAAGGACCGACGGGGTCCGTGCCCGCCCGTACGGAGGCGATCCACTCGCCGAACTCCGTGTCGAAGGCGTCCACGAAGCGGTCCTTCCAGTCCTGGAGCACTGCCGTGCTGTGCTTGGCGGCGGTGCGCACGGCGACTGTGGCCGGGTCGGGCAGCCGTGCCAGGCCCGTCTCGCCGACCGTCTCGCACTGGATGTCGTAGCCGTACTGGCAGTTGACGAAGACCTCGAGGTCGATGCGGACACCCTTCGCGGTCTCGAAGAGCATGATCTGCGGGTCCTGGAGGTGCTCGTGCCGGTTGCTGGTGGCGCGCGGCGAGAGGACCTGGGCCGAGACGATCTCGTCGTCCAGCAGCCAGCGCACTGCATCGATCTCATGCACTGCCGTGTCCTGCGCGGCCATCCGCGAGTGGTAGGCGGCCGGCACGGTCGGGTTGCGGTGGGCACAGTGCACCATGAGCGGGGTTCCGATGGCGCCGGAGTCGAGCACGTTCTTCAGCTGCCGGTACGCCGCGTCGTAGCGGCGCATGAACCCCACCTGGACGAGTCGGCGGCCGTGCGACATCTCGGCTTCGACGATCTCCAGACAGTCCTCGGCAGTGGTGGCCAGCGGCTTCTCGCAGAAGACCGGCTTCCCGGCGATGATGGCGCTGCGCACGTGCTCGGCGTGGGTGGGCCCCCACGAGGTGACGAGGACCGCGTCGACGTCGGGCGAGGCGGAAACGTCGGCTCCGGTGGCGAGGGCACGGGCGCCCACGCGGGCAGCTGCCTCCTCTGCTCGTGCGGTGTCGATGTCGGAGACCGCGACCACCTCGGCGCCCGCGACGGCGTGGGTGAGGCGGCGTATGTGGTCCTGTCCGATCCAGCCGGCGCCGATGACGCCTACGTGCACAGTCACGCGAGATCCTTTCTGAGCCGAAGCCTCTTCAAGCCCCGTGCGGAGATGCCCTGTCGGGCAAATGGTTCAGGAGAGCCGGTCGCGGAGTTCTTCTTCGAGAGCCTCCAGGGAGCGGCCCCTCGTCTCGGGGACGTACCGCTTCACGAAGGCGATCGCGAGGACGCCGAACGCCACGAAGACGAAGAAGGTGGCGGAGACGCCGACGCCCGAGACCAGCGAGGGGAAGACGAGTCCGATCGCGAAGTTGGTCAGCCACAGCACCACGGCTGCCACGCCCATGCCGAACGCCCGCATCCGCAGCGGGAACAGCTCCGCGAGCATCAGCCAGGTGACGGGCGAGATCGCCCCCTGCTGGAAGGCGAGGAAGGTGACGGTCATGGCGAGCACGGTGTAGGCGCGGGCGTCACCCGCCGGCATCAGGAGCGAGACGACCCCGATCAGCAACAGGGCGCCGGTGGTGCCGATCTGGCCGGTCATCAGCATCGGCCGGCGGTTGACGCGGCCGAGCAGCCAGATGCCGGCGAAGGTGGCGAGGACGGAGATCACGCCGTTCGCGATGTTCGCCGTCACGGCGCTGTCCGAGGCGAATCCGGCGTCGGTGAGTATCTGAGTGCCGTAGTACATGATCGTGTTGACGCCGGTGATCTGCTGCACGACGGCGATGCCGAATCCCACCCACATCAGCCTGCGGATCCAGGGCGTGGACTTGAGGTCCTTCCAGCCGCCGGTCTTCTCCTGCTCGTCCTTGACGGCGAGTGCGGAGACCTCGCTCAGCTCGGCCTCGGCCCGCTGCTGGGACCTGATCTGCTTCAGCACCTCGAAGGCGTCGTTGAAGCGGCCCTGGGCCGCCAGCCAGCGCGGACTCTCCGGCACGACGAGCATGCCGAACCAGAGCACCACGGCGGGTACCGTCGCGATCACGAGCATCCAACGCCAGACGCCGCCTGACTCGCCGCCGAGCCTGGCGATGGCCGCATTCGACGTGAACGCCAGCAACTGCCCGCTGACGATCATCAGTTCGTTGCGGGTGACGAGTGCGCCGCGCCGCTCGGCGGGTGCGACCTCCGCGAGATAGACGGGCACGGTGACCGATGCGCCGCCCACCGCGAGACCGAGCACGAAACGGGCCACGATCATCACTTCGGTGCTGGGCGCGAGCGTGGCGCCCAGAGCGCCGAAGAAGAACAGCAGGGCGAGGAGCAGAATGTTCCGGCGCCTGCCACGCGCGTCCGAGAGCCTTCCGCCGACGACAGCGCCCAGCGCGGCGCCGAGCAGGAGGGAGCTGGTGACCAGTCCCTCGGTCAAGGGCGTGAGTCCGAGGTCCTCCTTCATGTACGGCAGCGCGCCGTTGATGACTCCGGTGTCGTAGCCGAAGAGCAGTCCGCCGAAGGTGGCGATGATGGTGATGACCCGCAGGCGGCGCGCCACGGGCCGTGGTGTGTCCTCGTCGAGAGCGGGTGGTCCGGTGCGTGCCGTCGCGTCGTCCTTGACGTCCATGGCCGTCTCCTACCGGTTGTCGGGGCGTCGGGTTCCGGAAAGGCCGGACCCGGCCGGCCTTCGACGACCGGTGCCGGGTCCGGGACGCAGGCGGGCGGCGACGCACGCACCCCGCGCTTCACGGGCTTCGACGAACGACGGCTCCCCGGCGGCCACTTGAGCCTGCCTCCCGGGATCCGTCTGCTCGACGGGGACGTACCGGACGCGTTCGCCGAAGCGGCGGCTCGGACCGAGGTTGTTGCCACCCCCGCCGGGTGTCAGCTGGGGGGACCCGGCGAAGTCGCCGGTCCACTCGTCGGCCCGGCCCGTGGTCAGCACGTCGAACGACATCTGCATCCCTTCGCTCTGGGGTCCGGAAGCTGGGCCCGGCGCCCCCTGGGAGACTGTGGCTGTCGCGCTCTACTAGCGCGCTCTAGATTCGGTATGATTGACCCCGCTCAAATGTCATGTCAATAGGTTGTTGCCAAGAGGTTTCGCGCTTGGTGAGGCTCCGGAGGAGGGTTCACAGGTGGATGCATCGGGCAAGCGGCGCCCCACCATGTCCGACGTCGCTGCGAAAGCCGGGGTGTCGAGGGCCCTGGTCTCGATCGTCTTCCGTGATCAGCCCGGGGCGAGTCAGGAGACCCGCGGCCGCGTGCTGCGCGTCGCCGACGAGCTCGGCTACCGGCCGGACAGCGCAGCCCAGATGCTCGCCCGGAGTCGCAGCCGGACTCTCGGCGTACTGCTCACCGTGCACCAGCCCTTCGATGCCGACCTTGTCGAGGCCATCTACCCGGAGGCCGAACGTCTCGGCTACGACGTCCTGTTGTCCGCCAACGCTCCCGGCCGGCCCGAGGACAAGGCAGTCGAAGCTCTGCTCAGCCATCGCTGCGAGGCGTTGATCCTGCTCGGCCCCGGCTCCGACCCCGCATACCTCGACGCGCTCGGGCGACGCACCGTCACCGCGTCGGTCGGCCGCCGCATCGTGGGGGCGCACGTCGACAATGTGCACACCGCGGAGGCCAAGGGGGTGCGCGAGGCCATGGATCACCTCATCGAGCTGGGCCACCGCCGCATCGTCCATGTCGACGGGGGCCGGGACCCGGGTTCGGCCGAGCGCCGTCGTGCCTACCGCTCCTCGATGCGCCGCCACGGTCTTGCTGACGAAGCCCGCGTCGTACCCGGGCGGCACACGGAGGACGCCGGCATCGAGGCCGCCCGCCTCCTGCTCACCGAGGACAGCCCGCCCACGGCCGTCCTGGCCGGCAACGACCTTTGCGCGCTGGGCCTGTTGATGACATTTGCGCGGGCCGGAATCGATGTGCCCGGCGAAATCTCGGTCGTGGGTTACGACGACAGCCATTTGTCCCACCTCATGCCCATCGGCCTCACCACGGTCCGTCAGGACGCCGCCGTGCTGGCCGAGCGGGCGGTGCGGTTCGTCGTCGAACGGCTGGAGGGGGAAGGTGTGGAGCCGCGGGAGGCCGTACTGGATCCCAAGCTGGTGGTACGGGCTTCCACCGGAGTGCCTCGCGACAGCGGGCCCTTGAGCGGTACGAGAACCCCCGGTGCCGACGTGGACCCGGCGCACGTGCTCCGGCGGACAAGCGCCTGACGCGCGCACCGCAATGTTCCGGCGGCAACCCGCCGTGGGGCTGCGGTACTTCGCGAACTGCACCAACCAGGGCTTCGGGGTGCTACCGCCCAACCCGCCCTCAAACGGGACCGGTTCGGGCAGCCGTACGGCCCGGACCGAGTCGCGCTCAGCCGCCGTCGAAGGCGAAGCGGGCCGATGCGGTCGCGAAGACCTCGCCAACGGGCCCGCGTTACCGCCCGGTAGCACTGTAGGACAGGGGGAAGCAGCAAGCCATCAGGAATCAGCGAGGTGGTCCCCCCATGCTGTCGGTGGGTCTGATAACGAGTGACAACAAGCACCTGTCCCATGTGCTGGGGCTGGCGCTCGACCGGTTCCACATCGAGATCACGCTGAGCTGTGCGAACACCGGCGAGGCGTTGGCGCATCCGGACACCGGCAGCGCCGACATCTGGGTGACGCGACTGAGCGACGAGAAGGGAGAGGGCCTGAGCGCGCTGCTTCCCGGCCGGGAAGAACCGTCGCAGCCGGGACCGCTCGTCGTCGTGTGCGAGGGAACCCGGCCGCAGGTGGAAGCCGCCATGGCGAACGGAGCGTCCGCGATCATCCTGCCCCAGGAAACCGTGTTCGACACCGCCGCGGCCATCCATGCGGCTGCCGCGTGCACGCTGTTCGTCTCCCCCCGGTTACTGAGACGGGTCGACGGACGGCTCACAGAGCTGCTGACGGCCCCGGCACCGAACCCGGAAGCGGGGGTGCTGACCGACCGCGAGGAACGCGTGCTCGCTCTGATGTCCGCGGGGATGTCCAACGCGGAGATCGGCCGGTCGCTGTTCATCAGCCCGACGACGGTTTCCACGCACGTCGGGAACATCCTGCGCAAACTGGAGGCCGCAAACCGCACGGAGGCCGTGATCGCGGCGCTGGAGATGTCGTTGATCGAGCCTCCGGCCCGCCGCCGCTGATCCGCCTGCGTGCGCCCACGCCCTGGAGCTCCAGCGCCGGAGCGCCGGAGCCCTGGAAGACGCGCCTCAGAGGCAGTCGCGTGTCAGGCGATCGGATGGAAGTCCGACGCGAACAGCGTGCGCGGTTCCTCGTTCTCCTCGAAGCCCGCCGAAGTGACGATGAGGAACTGGACCTCCCGCGTCCCGTCCGGGTGTTCGCAGGCATTGGTGACGAAGTTCAGCAGCGACAGGTACGGGATGGTCAGCTGCAGATACTCGATGCGCTGCTCCTCCAGTGCGACCTGGGTCAGTTCGGACACGGCGTCCGGAAGCAGCTTCTCCACCCGCCGGCTCGGGTGCCACAGCATGTGCCGCAGCGAGCGGCGTTCGATGAGCGGGTATTCGGACCACTCGGTGAGCGCCCCGTCGGCGAGCTTCTCCCGCTTCAGCAGATGGATGTCCGTCTTCCCCGGGTTCGGCGCGAAGAAGGTGGTGACGGGGATGGCCGTGTTGATCGGGTCGATCCGCGTGAGGACCTTCGGCGTCTTCCGGAACTGCTTGGCCACAGTCAGGCCCGCCCATGTCACCAGCAGCGCGTAGAGCCCGTAACGGGCAGCCGTGCGCGGGAGATCGACGGTGCTCGGCAGAGGCTGGTCCATGACTCTCGCGTCTCCTCTTCGTTCGTTTGTCCAGTCCGTACGGTCGGGCTCACTCGCCTGCAGCGGCCGTGCTCGGGGCGTCCGCGCCGCCTTCCCCCGCTGCTGCGGAGACCCGCGCCCGCACCCACTCGACGGCCTCGACGACGCGAGGGGCGTACTTCTCGGCGAGTACGAGCGACTCGTGGCCGGCGTCGCTCACGACGTCACGGCGCGAGACCTCCGACAGGAGTGCCAGTTCCTGCTGGAGTCCCGTGTGCAGGGGGTCGCTGCGGACTGTCTCGCCCGCGGTGACGACGGCGACGGGCTTCGAGGCGGACGACGGCAGCAGGGAGGCGTCCGCGGACCAGGTCCGCTGCGATTCGGCCAGCTCACGGCGGGCGGTTCCCCAGATGCGCGGGTGGGAGACGCAGTCGCGCGTGGCCGCGGCGAGATCGTCGGGGAGGGCGTTCATCTGGTCGGTACGGCCTGAGTACTTCAGCAGGCCGGCCGCCGCCTGAGCCTGCGTCGTCGCCAGCCGCTGCCTGATCCAGGGCAGCGCTTCCCGCTGCTTCGGCGACCGCCTGAACTGCTCCGGATGCGAGGAGTCCACGAACACCATTCCGCCCACGAGCTCCGGGTGGCGGCGGGCGAAGCAGCGGATCAGCAGCCCGCCGACCGAGTGGCCGACGAGGATGTACGGCGGCTTCAGGCCGACTTCGCGGAGCAGCCCCAGCAGCCGGGTGGCGGCCTCGTCCGGGTCCGGGCGCCGCCGCGCTGCTTCGCTCCAGCCCACGCCGGGCCTGTCGTACGCGAGGCAGGGGGTGCCCGGTCGCAGTCCCCGCATCACCCATCCCCACTGGGTCGCCGGAGCTGCCAGCCCGTTCTCGAAGACCACGGCAGGGCCTTCGCCCCTGTTCTCACCCATCACGTGGACGTCCCGCGCCCCCACCCGTACGAGGCTGCCTGGCAGTGACCTCATCAGCCGGTCCTGCCGTGCCCTGGCCACGCGGTGCACGGCGACACCGGCCAGCGCCGCGGCGCCCGCACCGGCCGCGGCAAGAGCGGCGCCGCGCTTCGACGTCATCGCGTGCGCCAGGCCTGCCGCTCCCCTGCCGGCGGACGCGGGGACGCGGGGCGCGGATTCGGTGCGCGGCCCGAGGGAGCGCGAGACGTGTGCCAGCGCGGGATAGGTGGAGCAGTACGACCAGATGAAGCGGTTGAGGCCCATGAAACGGGCGTTGCCGATGTGGAAGGCGAAACCCGATGCCAGGATTCCCCGGGCGACCGGCCTGGGAGCGACGAGCACCAGCGGGAAGGCCAGCTCGCCCGCGATCGTGCCCCACGCCACTGCTTTGGCTATCAGGGGATGTTCGTTGACCACCCTGTAGAAGCCGGAGTCGCCGAACATGGTGGTACGGAAGATCTCCGGGATGGCCGTTCCGTTGCGCCAGACCGGCGATGCGAGCTTGGCGACGCCCGCCGAGAAGTACGCGCCGCACACCTGCGCGGCGAGGAACTTCACCAACGCCTCCCGGGCCCGCCGGTCGTTGCCGAATGCCTTCTCCGCCGCGGCCACGAAGTAGTTGATGAAGGACAGATGGTCCGAGCCGTCGAGTCCGTACCCGCCCATCCGGGTGTGGAGTCCGTGGGCGGTGGCGCACATGGAGGCCGAGAGGACACCGCGCTGCGCACGGCTTCCCCCGGGGAGGATCAGCCCGAGGCCGGCCAGAGCGCGGGTCTGCACCAGGCCCATGACCTGCGGATAGCCGAAGATGCCCGCGAGGCGTTCGTCGCCGATGCTCCGCCACCACTGCGGGGAGCGCAGCCGCATGACCGGCCACCCGAAGAGCCCGTCGTCGGAGAGCGTCCGGGAGGCGGCCAGCTGCTCGAACGCTCCGATCGTCGCCCCCACCGACGTGAACATCTCCAGTTTGCGGAGCACACCGTCGATGTCGTCCTGCCCGCCCCAGAGCCTGTGGGCCAGGTCGCGCGCGAACGGAGCGGGTGAAAGTGGGGGCCGTTCCATGCTGTTGTTCCCTTCGGCTGCCTGGAGCGGAGGCGGAAGCGCCGGCCTCCTGCCGTGGAGAGTCGCCACGCCCGGCGCTCCCGGCGGGTGAGTACCACCGGGAGGCCGAGCCGTTCATCAGGCCTGGCCCGTTGGGCGCGGCCTGGACAGGTCAGATCAAGCCATGCCCGGGTGCTCGTCGAGCAGGGCCTTGACGGGGCGGCCCGTCGACGCCATGTCCCCCGGGTGGGAGGGCCCTTGATCGAACTTGCCGAAGGCGGTGGCGAACGACGTCGCCGGGCCGAGGGCGCACCCGACCGCGCCCGCCACCGTCAGCGCCACGAGAGGCGTGAAGAGCACCGGGACGACCCGGTCGGTGGGGGCGATGTGGTGCTGATCGTATGAAGCGGCGTTCTCCTGGGCCCACTTCGCGATCCGGGACTCCCGCGTCAGCGGGGATTCCAGGGTCTGATTCATGACCCTTCCTTTCGTCGGAGATGTAAAAGCCAATCACCGACGGCAGCGCGTCACATCCTGCATCTCACCGGGAAAAGCGGGCCGTGAAAGGCAAGTTCACAGGATTGACAGCCGCGGAGATCCTCCGATCTCACGATGGGCCGGACGCGGCCGTCGGACGTAGCTTCGTTCCCCCGACCAGGAACGCCGTCACGACGCTGGAGGCCGTGGATGACCGAACACCCGGACAGGGAGGCCGTGCAGGCGATGACGACGTCGTTGGTCTACGGCTTCGCCTTCTCCCAGATCAGCGGTACGGTCTCCCGGCTCGGTGTACCGGGCGTGTTCGACACCCCCGTCAAGTCCGTCGACGAACTGGCCGCCGCCACCGGGACACACGCCGCCTCGCTGCTGCGGCTCCTGCGCGCGGCGTCGGCGCTCGGCCTGCTGTCGGAACGTACCGACGGCGCCTTCGAATTGACCAAGCTGGGCGAGATCATGCGTGACGACGAGGCGCTCCGCGCACTGCTCGCGCTGTACGGGGACGAGTCCGTGTGGCGCGCCTTCGGCGCCCTGGAGCAGGCCACCCGCACGGGCCGCTCCGGCTTCGAACACGCCCACGGAACCGGCCTGTTCGACGCCCTGGAGTCCGACGAAGGGATGGCGTCCCGCTTCCACCAGGCGATGAACCTGGTGACTGCGGCGCAGGTGCCGGCGATCGTACGGGGCTACGACTTCAGCCAGTTCCGTCACGTGGTCGACGTCGGCGGCGGGGACGGGACCCTTCTCGCCGCGGTCCTGCGGTGCCACGAGTCGGTGCGGGGCACGCTGGTCGACAGACCCGCGGCGCTCCGCCCTGCGGAGGCCGCGCTGCGGGCCGCCGGGGTGGCCGGCCGCTGCACCGTGACCGAAGGGGACTTCCTCGGCTCCCTGCCGGCAGGCGGCGACGCCTATCTGCTGAAGAACATCCTGCACAACTGGGAGGACGCCCAGTGCGTGCAGATCCTGCGCAGCTGCGCTCAGGCCGCCGGGCCGAACGGGCGGATCCTTGTGCCGGCCGTGGTGCTTCCCGAAGGGGCGGAGCACGCGGACCGGGAGGAGGCCGCCCTCATGGCGCTCAGCGACGTGGAGATGATGGTGCTCACCTCCGGCCGCGAACGCACGCGCTCCGAGTACGAGTCGCTGTTCGCCGCCGCCGGTCTCACGCCGGGTGCGGCCGTACCGCTCCAGGGGCTGCCCGGTCATCACATGCTGGAGGCGACGCCGGCGGCCGCCCGCCGGTGATTTCGGACCCGTTTCCCGAAAGGACTGTCAGTCCACACCACATCCGGAATTCACGGAGACATACGTAAAAGCCCCTGAACGGAGAAAGCGGAGTCGGCGCCCTTGATTCGACCAATCGTGCCGCTACGTCCGGGCCGTTTTCTTCAGCGAAGAGGTTTCCCGCACATGCCGTTCCGCTGTTGACTGGACCCGGGCGGGCAACCCGCGCCCCCGGCCGCATATCCGCCGGACCGCTTTCATGAATTCCCACCGAGAGTGCGTGCGCAATGGTCTCCCGTGACGAGCAGCAGCCAGAGGCCGCTTCCCAGGGGCAGGACGCCGGCTCCGCGCGTGCCGCAGAGGAGACGACTGCTCCCCTGAAGGGCCGGGAGAAGAAGGCCCGCCGAGCGGGCTCCGGCACGGGAGGCGACGCGGAGAGCGCCGCCCGTGTCGTCACGACGGTCAATCCCCGTATCGTGCCCGCGGGTTCGAGAAGCCCGGCACCGCCCGCGCCGCCCCGCCGGCCCCGCCGGGTGCTGCTCGCCGCGATCGCCGCCCTGGCCGTCGTCGGGCTGCTGGCCGGTGGGTTCACGCTGTACGGCGGAGGCGACGACACGAGGGAGAGAACCGCGTCGGGCGGCACACCGGGCCCGGAGTGGCAGGGCGGGCAGGAACACGACGCCGTCTCCCCGCCTCCCGGCGATTCGTCATCCGGGGACGGGAAAGGGCAGGGCAAGGAGAGCGGCCAGGGACCAGAGCGCGGCTCGAACGCCGGGTCGTCCGGGGACGGGGACGCCGGGAAGGACCGCCCGCCGCAGAGCGGCAGCCAGGCACCGCCGGCGCCCGGCCCTCCGCCTGGCGGCTCCGGCGGCGGGAACGGCTCCGACGGCACCGTCCGGATCTGGAATCACAACTCGGACCAGTGCATCGCCGTCCCCGGCGGCGAGGGGAGCGACGGGACGCCCTTGCAGATCCGGACGTGCTCGGGTGCGGGCTCCCAGCAGTGGGAGTTCGCGAGCGACGGCACGGTGCGCGCCCTGGGGCTGTGCATGGACGTCGCAGACGCGTCGAGCGCGAACGGCACCGTGATCCAGCTCGCCGTCTGCAGCGGCAACCCGGCGCAGCAGTTCCGGCTGAGCGATGGCAGCGACCTGGTCAACCCGCAGGCGGACAAGTGCGTGGCGGTGCGGGACGGGAACGTCCAGAGCGGCACTCCGCTCCAGTTGTGGGACTGCTCGGGCGACGACAGCCAGAAGTGGAGCCCGGCCTGACCGTGTTCGAGACCGGGTGGTCTGCCGTCGTAGCCGTCCGGCTCCCCGGCGACGGCACCGACGGCTCGGCCAACACCCCCTGCCTATCCGTCAGTTCGGACGTCACGACCCACGGCCGACCAACCCTCCCCAGGCGTCCGATCACACGCGGAAGCGGTGCTTTCCGGTCGAGATGGGGCGGCCGGGAAACTCATCGCGCGACATCTCCGCAGGCCAGAAAGATGTTCTGGGTTTAACCACAACCCATTTGTCCACATGCTGGACACCGCCGCGCATGGTCGTGCACCGGCTCCGAGCTGGCACTTTGCACAATCAGCCAACACTTCACCAGTGGTCCGCGACCGGAAGTGATCGTTCGGCGTGCGTTCGCGCCCGGGTTGCGCAAGAGTCCGGGGCGTCCGATATCTGGGAACGAAAGCCAAGGAGTGTTCGACATGCGGTACACGATCAAGGTCCTGGGGACAGCTGCTGCGCTGGCCATAGGCTGCGTGACGGCCCTCGGTGGCGGTGTCGCACACGCCGACTCCGTCGAGGCGAACAGCCTCTACGCACCGTCGGCGCTGGTCCTGACCGTCGGCAAGGGCGCGGACGCGGCCACCGCCGGAGTCCAGAGGGCCGTGGTGCTGAACTGCAAGCCGACATCCAGTGGCAGCCACCCCGCCGCCGGCCGGGCCTGCGCAGAAGTACGCTCCGTCGACGGACAGTTCCAGCAGCTGGTGGCGGCCGGCGCGCCGGGTGCGGTGTGCACGAGGATCTGGGATCCGGTCGTCGTCACCGCGGACGGTGTGTGGGAGGGACAGAGAGTGTCCTGGCAGCACACCTTCGCCAATCCCTGCACGATGAACAAGACCGGGGGGAGCGTCTTCGCCTTCTGAGCCCCGTCAGGAACAACTCCTCATGATCACAGCGGTCATTCCGTGACCGGGCCTCGGCCGCCCGGCACCGGAGTGGGTTCACGGCGCTCACGATTCAGGCCCGGTCCCCCTTCGCCTGAGAGTTCAACTCCCGCCGTCCCGGCAGAAACTCGCAAGTGAGGGGCGGTCTCTCGATACCGAGGGACCGCCCCTCACCGCTGTTGGATCTTCACCGGCGGATCAGGTGACTTCGGAGAGGTCCGGTGGCTGTCCCGCATCCGGCAGCGGCCTCCGGCCCGAGGTGATCAAGTTGGTGATGACGCCGGTGATCACGCCGGT
>DATMEI010000005.1:0-2885 GCA_035556995.1 Streptomyces sp. | reverse complement strand
GTCACGGCTGGACGTTCTCCACCATCGCCCGCTGCCCTCTGCACTCGTGGCCTGATCCGGCCGGAGCGCAGCCCTGCGGAGGCCCGGTTCACCGTCAGCCGGCGCGGCGCTGTGCCGACTCCCCACGCTGCGAGGTGCGGGCGATGTCACGCAGCCACGCGGGCCGGTCCGCGATCTCCAGCAGCAGAAGCAGCCGGGTCAGCGGGTCGTCCCAGTCGCACTGTTCGAGTTCGGCGATCGCTGCGTCTTCGTCCACCGGTACGGCCGTAGCGGGTCGTTCGAATCCGTGTGAGGTCACCGGCACTCCAGAGTGAGGGACAGATGAGCCGAACTGGTGTGTCGCCAGGGCACGTTCGTGACTCAGGACCGCTGCGACGGCCATTCTTCACGATGTGCACTTACCCCTGCAAGTACATCTGCAATTACAGATGCAAGAACGGGCGGCTGTGAGACAGTGCTGACTCAACACCCCCCGAATGCCCCGCAGATGGAACTGGAGAGGCACTCATGCACATCGACAACGGCATCGAGGCGAACCGGCTGGACGTCAGCTGGCGGAAGAGCGGCCGCAGCAACCCCAACGGCAACTGCGTGGAGCTGGCGGGCCTCCCCGGCGGAGCGGTCGCCGTGCGCAACTCGCGGCACCCCTCCGGCCCCGCACTCATCTACACACCTGCGGAGATGGCCGCGTTCGTCCAGGGAGCCAAGGACGGCGACTTCGACGACATGCTGCCGAAGTCCCAGTGATCCACGGCATGTAGCAGCACCGGCCCATAAGGGGCCGAGGGGGTGCAGGTACCCCCGGCCATCGCCGGGTCCGCATGGCAGCGGCACATGGCCGGGGTATGTGCAACGAGCATGGCTGTACGGGCCGTTCGCCGAGTGGGACACTGGGCGAACGACTCGTCACTCACGGGAGCAAGGACAGACCTGATGTCAGCACAGCAGGAAGGCGATTCGTCGGTGAGGCGGATCCTCGACCACCCGAGAGGTGGGCCGACGATTCTGCGCATCGTGCTCGGGACACAGCTACGCAGGCTCCGCGAGGAACGCGGCATCACCCGTGAGGCCGCCGGTGACGCGATCCGCGGCTCGCATGCCAAGATCAGCCGCCTGGAGCTGGGCAGGGTCGGCTGCAAGGAACGGGACGTCGCCGACCTTCTGTCCCTGTACGGAGTCACGGACGAGCAGGACCGCGAGGAGTATCTGGTACTCGCGCGCCAGGCCGGCACACCCGGCTGGTGGCAGAAGTACAGCGATGTGATGTCGCCCTGGTTCGACAGGCTGATCGGCCTGGAAGAAGCGGCATCCGTGATCCGCATGTACGAGGTGCAGTTCATCCCCGGACTGCTGCAGACGGAGGACTACGCCCGCTCCGTCATGCGGCTGGGTCATCCGCGCGCATCGACCGAGGAGATCGAGCGGCGCGTGGAGCTGCGCTCGGACCGGCAGGCCATTCTCACGCGGCCGCACAGTCCGAAACTGTGGGCGGTGGTCGACGAGGCCGCGCTCCAACGTCCGCTGGGCGGGCCCGCGGTGATGCGTGAGCAGATCAAGCGGCTTCTGTGGGCGGCCGAACAGCCCAACATCACGCTGCAGATCGCGCCGTTCGCCATCGGAGGCCTCGCCGCGGCGGGCGGGCCGGTGACCATACTCCGCTTCCAGGAGCCCGACCTGCCGGACATCGTCTACCTGGAACAGCTCACCTCTTCTCTCTATCTCGAGAAGCGCGAAGAGGTGGAGAACTACATGGTGGTCATGGACCGTCTGTGTGCCACCGCCGAACCGCCTTCCATGACGGTCGACTTCCTGGAACGGCTGCTGACCAGACACGAAAGCCAGGACGCCTAGTCAGGACGCCCGGCCACGACGCCTGACCGGGCCGGCCCCGTGAGGAGCCGGCCGGTCAACGGGCTCCAGGCTGAAGCGGCGGCGTTTACGGCTTGCGGGCGACGCCGCCGAACTCGTACCACTCGCTGGTCAGTTGCTTCGGCCCGAGGTCGGAGTCCGGCCGCCAGTCATTGATCTCGCCCAGCCCCGGCTCCAGAACCTCCAGACCGTCGAAGTAGCGCTCGACCTCGTGTGCCTGACGCACCCGGCCCCAGCGGTTCTGAGTGGTCTCCGCCATGAAGTCGGTGACGAAGTCCCGGGTCTCCTTGTCCTCACTCACGAGCTGATTGATCACCAGGAAGCTGCCGGAGGGCAGCCGTTCGATGATTCCGCGCAGTACTCCGGCCGGGTCGGAGGAGTCGGGGATGCAGTGCATCACCGAGACGAAGAGAGCACCCACCGGCTGCGAGAGGTCGATCAGCCGCTTCACGTCGGGGTGGTCGAAGATGGCATCGGTGTCGCGCAGATCCGCCTGTATGACCGTGGTGTTGGTGTTCTCCTGGAGCAGCGCTCGGCCGTGCGCCAGGACGATGGGGTCGTTGTCGACGTAGACGGCTCGCGCCTCGGGGTCGACCAGCTGGGCGACTTGGTGCACGTTGTCCTGGGTGGGCAGACCGGAGCCGTGGTCGAGGAACTGCCGCACCCCGTATTCCCGGGCCAGCGTCCGGACGGCCCGCTGCAGGAAGCGGCGGTTGTTGAGAGCCAGCGGCCTGGTGCTCGGCACGACCTTGTCGAGTTCGGCCACAGCTTTGCGGTCGACCTCGTAGTTGTCCTTGCCGCCGAGGTAGTAGTCGTACATCCGGGCCACACTGGGAGTGCTCACGTCCACTCCACGCCCCGCCGCTGCTTCCTCTTCGCGCATGCGTGCCTCACCGTCTCAGCTGCGCACGCGTCCCGTTGCGTGCACGTCTCGTCACGGCGAAGCATCGCACGGTGACGACACGCACATCACCTCAACTGCCCAGTAGGGAAAGGAAATTCGCAAGAGCCGCTGC
>DATMEI010000004.1:0-2846 GCA_035556995.1 Streptomyces sp. | reverse complement strand
CCCGCCGCCGTACGCAGCGCCGAACTGGTCGTACAGGGGCTGCTGCGCAAGAACATCGGGGTCCGGGTGCTGGAGGAGGAGGCAACGGATCTGCCGCTGCCGGAGCCTGTGCACCGAGTGCCCTCCACTGCGGACGCGGTCGAGGGCTGCGAGCTGATCGTGGTGCTCGGCGGTGACGGAACGCTGCTGCGCGGTGCGGAGTTCGCGCGGGCCTCGGGTGTGCCGATGCTGGGCGTCAATCTCGGACGGGTCGGGTTCCTCGCCGAGGCCGAGCGCGACGACCTGGACGAGGTCGTCCAGCGGGTGGTCACCCGCGGCTACGAGGTCGAGGAACGTATGACGCTCGACGTGCTCGTACGCAACGACGGGCGGATCGTGCACCGCGACTGGGCCATCAATGAGGCATCCGTGGAAAAGGCGTCCCGTGAACGGATGCTGGAGGTCGTCACAGAGGTCGACAACCGGCCCGTCTCGCGCTTCGGCGGTGACGGAGTCGTCTGTGCCACACCCACGGGCTCGACGGCCTACGCCTTCTCGGCCGGCGGACCCGTCGTATGGCCGGAGGTGGAGGCGCTGCTGATGGTGCCGATCAGTGCGCACGCGCTCTTCGCCAAACCGCTGGTGACCGCCCCCGATTCGGTGCTCGCCGTGGAGGTGCAGCCGCAGACGCCCAACGGCGTGATGTGGTGCGACGGGCGGCGCAGCGTGGAACTCCCCGCCGGCGCACGCGTGGAGGTGCGGCGCGGGTCCGTACCGGTGCGTCTTGCACGGTTGCATCACGCCTCGTTCACGGACCGATTGGTCGCCAAGTTCGCGCTGCCGGTGGCGGGTTGGCGTGGCGCGCCGCACTGACGCGCGGCCTCCGCGCCTCCACGGGCCGCATCCCGCAGCCCTGTCCGGAACGTCGTACGCCCCTGGTCTCCGCTCGTAGGATGCCCCCGTCACCCGTACCTGGGGTGGGGGTACCCGCGCTGACTGCGTATGGTCGTACCCGTGTTGGAGGAGATGCGGATCAGGTCCCTGGGCGTGATCGACGACGCTGTCGTCGAGCTGTCCCCCGGCTTCACCGCGGTGACCGGTGAGACCGGAGCGGGCAAGACCATGGTCGTCACCAGCCTCGGGCTGCTGCTCGGCGGGCGTGCCGATGCCGCCCTGGTACGGGCCGGAGCGAAGGCCGCGGTCGTCGAGGGGAGGATAGTCGTGGCCCCGGAGTCGCCCGTGGCGCTGCGCGCGAGCGAGGCGGGCGCCGAAGTCGACGACGGGGAACTGCTGATCAGCCGCACGGTCTCCGCCGAGGGACGCTCCCGCGCACATGTCGGCGGGCGCTCCGTGCCCGTCGGGCTGCTCGCCGAACTGAGCGACGACCTGGTGGCCGTACACGGACAGACCGACCAGCAAGGGCTGTTGCGCCCCGCCCGGCAGCGGCAGGCACTCGACCGCTTCGCCGGCGAAGCCGTCTCCGTACCTCTCGCCGCGTGGACCACGGCGTACCAGCGGCTGCGCAGGATCAACGGTGAACTGGACGAGATCACCACCCTCGCCCGTGAACGCGCGCAGGAAGCGGACATGCTCCGCTTCGGCCTGGAGGAGATCGCCGCAGCTGAGCCACAGGCGGGGGAGGACACCGAACTCGCCGCCGAAGCCGAACGCCTGGGCCACGCCGAAGCGCTCGCGTCGGCCGCCACGACCGCACACGGCGCTCTGGCGGGCGACCCCGCCGACCCCGAGAGCGTGGACGCCTCGGCGCTCGTCTCCGCCGCCCACCGGGCACTTGAGGCTGTACGCGCCCACGACCCGGCACTCGCCGCGCTCGCCGACCGGCTGGGCGAGGTCTCCATCCTGATGGGAGACGTGGCAGGCGAGCTGGCCGGATACGCCGACAATCTGGACGCCGATCCGCTGCGGCTCGCCGCGGTCGAGGAGCGCCGGGCGGCGCTCACCCAGCTCACACGCAAATACGGCGAGGACATCTCTGCCGTCCTCAGCTGGGCCGAGGAGAGTGCCGCACGCCTCTCCGAACTCGAAGGCGACGACGAGCGCATCGGGGAACTCACGGCTGAACGCGACGCCCTGCTTGCCGAACTGACCGTGCTGGCACAGCAGTTGACCGAGGCGCGTTCGGACGCGGCCAAGCGCTTCGCCGACGCGGTCACCGAGGAGCTCTCCGAACTGGCCATGCCGCACGCCCGGGTGACCTTCGCGCTCAAGCGCAGCGGCGCGGCCGAAACGAGCGAGGGTCTCCAACTGGACGGACGCGCCGTCGCGTTCGGCCCGCACGGCACCGACGAGGTCGAACTGCTCCTCGCCCCTCATCCCGGCTCCCAGCCGCGTCCCATCGCGAAGGGTGCATCCGGAGGTGAACTCTCCCGTGTGATGCTCGCCGTAGAGGTGGTCTTCGCGGGTTCCGACCCGGTGCCGACCTACCTATTCGACGAGGTCGACGCCGGCGTCGGCGGAAAGGCCGCGGTCGAGGTCGGACGGCGGCTGGCGCGGCTGGCCAGGTCGGCCCAGGTCGTCGTCGTCACCCACCTCCCGCAGGTCGCCGCGTTCGCCGACCGGCATCTGGTCGTGGAGAAGACGGACGACGGATCGGTCACACACAGCGGTGTCCAGGCGATGGAAGGCGAGGACCGGGTGCGTGAGCTGTCCCGGATGCTTGCGGGGCAGGAGGACTCTCAACTGGCCCGGGCGCACGCCGAGGAGCTTCTGGAGGCGGCCCGCACGGGCACCTGAGCGTCCCTGAACGCACCTGAGCGCACCTGAACGTGGCCTCTGTGAGCGGCTGGCGACAGGCGGCGTCATCCGAGTGGGTGATACCTGTACGGTACGGGCGCGATGTGCCGCAC
>DATMEI010000003.1:0-7775 GCA_035556995.1 Streptomyces sp. | reverse complement strand
CTGGTGGCTGCACATCGACCTCGACGTGCTGTCCACCGAAGCACTGCCCGCCGTCGACTATCCGCAGCCCGGCGGCCTCAACTGGTCCCAGCTGGAGCTGCTGACCACAACGGCCTTGCGCGCACCGGGCTGTCTGGGGATCACCCTGTGCATCTACAACCCGGACCTCGATCCCGGTCTTCAGCACGCCCGCCGCATCGCGGACTATGCAGGGCGGCTGCACGAGGCACCGAAGAACGTTCCCCTGGGGCCGGCGCGAGAAGGCCGGCCGTGGAACCGGCCGGCCGCATCCTGAACTGGGACAACCGACGGCATCTGCCAGTTCCGCTTACGGACGGGTTCCTTCGGCGGCCCGCACAGCGGAGGCCCCGGAGCGCACGCGCCGCATGCGTTCCGGGGCCCTCAGTACCGCAGTGGGTCAGCCCAGGTTGCCGGTGATGCCGCCGTCCACGCCGTTGAGACCGGCGTTCACACCACCGCTGAGGCCACCCACACCGGGAACGCCGCCGCTCAGGCTGGCGGAGACGCCACTCGCCCCGGCAGTGACGCCCACGCTGCCGAGGTCCCCGCCGACGGTGGCGCCAACGCCACCGGACACGTGGTCGAGTTCGGCGTCGGAGATCTCGGCGGTCTCGATCGTGTTACGCATGTGAGCTTCCAATCAAGGCGGGGAACAACTGTCCGGTGAATCCGGATGTCGCGGGATCAGACCATGTCAGCCGGCGAGCCCCGCTGCCACGCATCACACCCGTCTCCCCCACGATCCTCACGTGATCTTCTGATTCGTAACCGCTCTCAGCCTGAACCGCTCAACTGCGGAAGTGGGAACGCGTCCACGCGTTCGCAACGCCCCGGCCTGCCATGGGGGTTGCGAACAAGGCCGGCACAGCGGTTTCGCCCGGTGCAGAACCGGCGGTCCGCCGGCGACCGGTTCCGCCCTAACACAACAGAGGGCCCCGGAGCGCGAATGTGTCGCATGCGCTCGGAGCCCTCGGGTGCCGGAGTCTTCAGCCCAGGTGGCTGGTGACGCCGCCCAGGCTGGGGGCGCCGGCGCTCACGCTGCCGGCCACGCCGGTCACGCCGGCCACGTCACCGGCCACGCTGCCGGAAACGCCTTCCAGGCCGGCGGAGACGGCCCCGCCGACAGTGGCGCCAACGCCACCGGACACGTTGTCGAGTTCGGCGTCGGAGATCTCGGCGGTCTCGATCGTGTTACGCATGTGAGCTTCCAATCAAGGCGGGGAACAACTGTCCGGTGATTCCGGATGTCGGAGGATCAGACCATGTCAGCGCGTCCCTCTGCCAGTCGTGACGCCTGTCTCCTCATGATCCTCACGTGACCTGATGATGTGTGCTGACCTCGTCATCAACTGTTCAGACTCAACTCGGCGCACTGCTGCAGGAGTTGAGGGTGTTTCACGAGTGGTGTCCGGTCAGCGGCGTGACGTGACAGTGAAGATCATCTTCCGTTTCATGGGTCGCCGTCTACCGTCTGCGTGCACGCCCGAGCGGCAGGACGGCGTCGGCCCTCCGTGTCAGATGACGACGCGTGCCCAGAGCTGCCTGTGGTCGGACTGCTCGGAGTGGTTCACGCTGCTCCCCTTGACCTCCACGGACGGTGACACGAAGAGGTAGTCGATCTTCCCTCTGCTGTGGGTGGGCTCGCCCGACCGGCACTGCGCGTACCGGTTCCGCGGCAGATCCGCAGTCCGGTGCTTGAATTTCATGCTGTCGCCGCAGGGGCTGCCCGCCTCCTTGAGGGCTCCATGAGCGCCGCGCTTGTAGTCGCGGTGGTAGAAGCCGTCCAGAACACCGGAGGACGGGAGGTCGTTGATGTCACCGCCGACGATGACGGTGTAGTCCGCGTAGCGCGAGGCGAGGATCCGCTCCGCTTCCGCGGCCTCCCGCCGCCGGCTCTCGAGGTACCGGCCCCCACCGGGGGTGAGGTGGGCGGTGCAGCCGACGATCTTCCGCGACTTGGAGCGTACGCAGAGCATCTGGCGATACTCGTCACCCGAAGTGGAGCCCAGCAGGTGGGCGGCGGCGGTGTCCTTGTCGAAGCCCAGGTCCTTGCGGAGAACGACCGTGTTGCCGAAGTCCGTGGGGTGATGGCACTGGGCGGGGCTTCCCCGGTCCCTTGCGAGGTTGTCGACCGGGCCGAACACCACCGTGTAATCGGGCAGTTGCTTCCGCAGCCGTCTGTTCCAGTCGCGGCAGGTCTCCTGCATGGTGATCAGCGCGGGCTTGCGGTCCTTCACCACGGCGGCGAGCGCGTCGGGGGCGGCGTTGCCCTTCGTTCCGTACTCGGTGGTCCCGCCGGCCATGTTGAACTGCCCGATGACGTATTCGTCGGGCGCCGGCTTCGCGGGCTCGGCCGACGATGTGGCGATCAGCACTCCCGCGGCAACAAGGGCCGCGGCCGTCACAGCACCGGACAGTGGAGCGATCACGCGACGGATGACGCCTCCATTGGTCCGGTTCCGGTGTGTGAAGTTCTGTACGCGCGCAAGCATGCAGAGACTCACGGGGAGCGTCAACAGACTGCCGGAGCCGCCCCGGTCCGCCGCCGAGCCACCGCCGGATCCGCCGCCGGTCCGCTGCCGGTCGACCGCCACAGCGCAGCTCGCTCACGCAGTCACACAGCGTTATCGGAAGGAAACCGCCCCTCGCGGACCGTTAGGATTTCGGGCATGGCGGCCACTGGATCAGAGCAGACGGGATCGAAGGCGTACTACGTCACGACCCCCATTTACTACGTCAACGACGCTCCCCACCTGGGCCACGCCTACACGACCGTCGCAGGCGACGTGCTCACGCGCTGGCACCGTCAGCGCGGCGAGAAGGTGTGGTACCTCACCGGCACGGACGAGCACGGTCAGAAGATCATGCGCACCGCGGAGGCGAACGGGGTCTCCCCGATCGAGTGGTGCGACAAGCTCGTCGAGGAGGCGTGGAAGCCCCTCTGGGAGCACCTCGACATCCGCAACGACGACTTCATCCGCACCACGGAGAAGCGGCACACCGACCGCGTCCGCGAGTTCGTCCAGGATCTCTACGACAAGGGCGAGATCTACCAGGGCGGGTACGAGGGTCCGTACTGCGTGGGCTGCGAGGAATACAAGACCTACGGCGAACTGCTGGAAGGCGAAGGGGAGTTCGCGGGCCAGAAGCTGTGCCCCATCCACCGCGCGCCCGTGGAGATGCTCCAGGAGGAGAACTACTTCTTCAAGCTCTCCGAGTACGGCCCGAAGCTCCTCGAACACTACGAGCAGCACCCGGAGTTCATCCAGCCCGAGTCGGCGCGCAACGAGGTCGTGAGCTTCGTGCGCCAGGGTCTGGAAGACCTGTCGATCTCCCGCTCGACCTTCGACTGGGGCGTCAAGGTGCCCTGGGACGACAAGCACGTCATCTACGTCTGGATCGACGCGCTGCTCAACTACGCCACGGCGGTGGGGTACGGCGCGGACCAGGAGCGTTTCGAGCGTACGTTCCCGGCGGACGTGCACCTGGTCGGCAAGGACATCCTCCGCTTCCACGCGGTGATCTGGCCGGCGATGCTGATGGCCAACGGCCTGCCGCTGCCCGGCAAGATCGCCGCGAACGGCTGGCTGATGGTCGGCGGCGAGAAGATGTCGAAGTCGAACCTGACGGGCATCTCGCCGCAGCAGCTCACCGAGCACTTCGGCGTGGACGCCTACCGCTGGTACTTCCTGCGGGCCATCGCCTTCGGGCAGGACGGCTCCTTCTCCTGGGAGGACTTCTCCGCCCGCTACACCAGCGAACTGGCCAACGACTACGGCAACCTCGCCTCCCGGCTGGCGGCCATGGTCGGCAAGTACTTCGGCGGCACGCTGCCGGAGGCGACGGCGAACGGCGAGGCCGAGCAGGCCGTCATGGACGGGCTCGCGAAGGCGGTCGCCGCGGCCGACGAGCGCATCGGCGACCATCTGGACTTCTCGGGCGGCATCGCGGCGGTCTTCGACTTCGTCAAGCAGGTCAACGGCTATCTGACGGAGCAGGCGCCGTGGAAGGTCGCCAAGGACGAATCCGAAGAGGCCCGCGCCCGGCTGGCGACGATCCTCTACACGGCGGCCGACTCGCTGCGCGCGTGCGCGGTGCTGCTGAACGCCGTGATGCCGGAGTCCTCGGCCAAGCTGTGGGACTCCCTGGGCGCCGAGCCGCACCTCGGCCCGCTGGCCGAGCAGCGTGTGGGCGACGTCGGCCGCTGGGGGCAGCTCCCCGCGGGTGCGACGGTCACCAAGGGCTCGGTGCTCTTCCCACGTCTGGAAGAGACGAAGTAACGCGCGGCGGGAGCGATTCCCCGTCGGCATGACAAGAACCCCCGGGCGATGCCCGGGGGTTCTTCTTGTCGGGTGACCACGACGGCGCCGCACACCTGGCAACGCGCGCACGTTCCTGCGCCGCGCGCCGCCCGGAGAGTTAGAGCTTCGGCTTGCGCACCGACAGGTGCAGCTCCTTCAGCCGCGCCTCGTCGACCTCACTCGGCGC
The DNA here is from genome assembly GCA_035556995.1 of Streptomyces sp. GTDB lineage: Bacteria > Actinomycetota > Actinomycetes > Streptomycetales > Streptomycetaceae > Streptomyces. The sequence goes on along the minus strand of DATMEI010000003.1, from coordinate 3,266 downwards.
ACCCATCAGCAGGTCCTGCGCGTTGCCGTTGAGCGGGAAGGCGATCGTCTCGCGGATGTTGGGCTCGTCGGCGAGAAGCATCACGATGCGGTCGATGCCCGGGGCGATGCCGCCGTGCGGCGGCGCACCGAAGCGGAACGCGCGCAGCATGCCGCCGAATTCACGCTCGACGTCGTCGTTCGAGTAGCCCGCGATCTCGAACGCCTTGAACATGATCTCGGGTTCGTGGTTACGGATGGCGCCCGAGGACAGTTCCACACCGTTGCAGACGATGTCGTACTGCCAGGCCAGGACGTCCAGCGGATCCTGCGTACGCAGCGCCTCGAGACCGCCCTGAGGCATGGAGAAGGGGTTGTGGGAGAACTCGACCGCGCCGGTCTCCTCGTCCCTCTCGAACATCGGGAAGTCCACGATCCAGCAGAACCTGAAGACGCCTTCCTCGAAGTGCCCGGTGCGCTTGGCGGCCTCGACGCGGACGGCGCCCATGATCTTCGAGACCTCGTCGAACTCCCCGGCGCCGAAGAAGACCGCTGTGCCGGGCTCGGCCTTCAGCACCGTCAGGAGCTGCGAAACGTCGCTCTCGTCGAGGAACTTGGCGATGGGCCCGCTGAGCGTTCGGTCCTCGCCGACACGGACCCAGGCCAGCCCCTTGGCGCCCTGCTCGACGGCGAACTCGCCCATCTGGTCGAAGAACTTGCGCGGCTGGTCCGCGGTGTCCGGCACCGCCAGCGCCCGTACGTGCTTGTCGGCGAACGCCTTGAAGCCGGATCCCTTGAAGACGTCGGAGACGTCGACGAGTTCCAGCTGCGCCCGCAGGTCCGGCTTGTCGGAGCCGTACTTGAGCATCGCCTCGCGGAAGGGGATGCGCGGGAAGGGCGAGGTGCATTCACGCCCGTCGCCCAGCTCCTGGAACAGGTCGGTCATCACCTTCTCGATGACCTCGAAGACGTCCTCCTGCTCGACGAAGCTCATCTCCATGTCGAGCTGGTAGAACTCGCCGGGCGAGCGGTCCGCGCGTGCGTCCTCGTCGCGGAAGCAGGGCGCGATCTGGAAGTACCGGTCGAAGCCCGCGATCATCAGCAACTGCTTGAACTGCTGCGGCGCCTGCGGCAGCGCGTAGAACTTCCCGGCGTGCAGCCGCGAGGGTACGAGGAAGTCGCGGGCACCCTCGGGCGAGGTGGCCGAAAGGATGGGTGTGGCCAGCTCGTTGAAGCCCTGGCCCACCATCTTCTCGCGGATCTTCGCGATGACCTGCGAGCGCAGAATGATGTTGCGGTGCATGCGCTCGCGGCGCAGGTCGAGGAAGCGGTACTCGAGTCGCCTCTCCTCGTTGACCCCGTCCTCGGCGTTGATCGTGAAGGGGATCTGCCCGGCGCCGCCCAGCACCTCCACGTCGCCGACCTCGACCTCGATGTCGCCGGTGGGCAGCTCGGGGTTGACGTTGTCCGTGCCGCGCGCGCTGACCTTGCCGTCGACGCGGACGACGGACTCCTTGGAGAGGGAGCTGAGCCGCTCGTGCACCGCGGTCTGCTCAGGCCGTACGACCAGCTGCACGATGCCGTAGTGGTCGCGCAGGTCGATGAAGAGGATGCCGCCCAGGTTCCGCCGGTTGTGCAGCCAGCCGCTCAGACGGACGTCTGTGCCGACGTCCGGAGCACGGAGCTCACCGCAGGTGTGGGAACGGTACCGATGCATCATTCATCCAGTCGTTTGGCTCGGCAGTCACTTGGGACAGTCACATGTCGGTCGACCCCTCAGACTACCGCCCTGGCTCAGCCCCACTCGCCCCGTATTCCTCAACGCACATAAAGTGGGGCAATGCGCACCGAGGACGTGCTAAAGGCCACCAAGGTAGGCCTTTGGCGTTGGGACAGCGCAACAGGTGCCTCGACCGTGGACCTCTGCGCGGCCCGGCTTCTCGGCATTCCCGTCAGGCAGGGCGGTGCGGAATCCCGTTCCATCTCCGTCCTGGGCCCCGGCTCCGACACGGTCCCGGAAGCGGGCGCGGAGACCGAAGCCGGCCCCGACGCCGGCTTCGGCTCCGACACGGAGATGCTCACGCTCTCCGAGTCCGCCGTACGCTCCCGCATCCACGTCGCCGACTACGTGGACCTCATGGCCACCGCCACGCTCGCCCTGAGCGAGGGGTCCCTCGTGGAGGCGGTCATGCGCGTCGTCGACCAGGACGGCAGGGTGGTGCGGACCGTGCGCAGCCGGATGATGCCGCAGGGGGAGGGCGAGACGCTGGCCCTGATCGGCACGGTCGCCGAGGTGCCCGAGTCCACCGCGGAGCGTCTGCCGCCCCTCCGGGACGGGCAGCTCAGCCTGGAGGCGTTCCTGCTGAGCACCGGCCGCGCGCTGGCGGAGGCGCGCACGACCGCCGAGGTGCTGCGGGTGGCGGGCTCGCTGGCGATGCCCGGTTTCGTGCCCAGGTCGCTCGCGGTCTTCAGCAGGGAGGGCGACCAGCTGTCGCTGATCGGCGCTCACGCCCAGCGCCCCGTGCCGAAGCATCTGCTGCCCTTCATCGAGATGTCCGTCGACGCCGGTCATCCGGCGGCCGAGGTCGTACGCACAGGCCGGGCGGTCTACCTCCCCGGACCCGACGACTACCGGCGCCGCTATCCGGCTGCCTGGCCCGAGGTGGAACTGATCGGGAACCGGGGCTGGGCATTCCTCCCACTGACCGTCTCCCGCCACACCCTCGGCGCGTGGATGGTGGCCTTCGCCGAGCCGGTCGACTTCACCGCGGAGGACCGGTCCCTGCTGACGAACGTGGCCAGGATGCTCGCCCAGGCGATCTCCCGTACGTCCATGCACGAGACGGAGCTGCAGCTGTCCGCGGGCCTGCAGCGCACGCTGAGGCCCACCCGGCGGCCCGCCATCGAGGGAATGTCGCTGGCGGCCCGCTACGTACCGACAGGCGGCGGGCTCGAGGTGGGAGGCGACTGGTACGACGTGATCCCGCTGCCCTCGGGCCGTACGGCCCTGGTGATCGGCGACGTGCAGGGGCACGACGTACGGGCGGCGGGGATCATGGCGCAGCTGCGGATCGCTCTGCGCGCCTACGCGGCGGAGGGTCACCGCCCTGACGCCGTGCTCTCCCGCTCCTCGCGCTTCCTGGCAGGGCTGGGACGGCCGGAGCAGACGGGCGGCGAGGAGGGGAATCCGGCGGAATCGGTCCCGAGCGAAACCCGCTTCGCCACCTGCCTGTACATGGAGGCCGACCCCGTCACGGGAACCCTCGACGTCGCCCGCGCCGGGCACCC
>DATMEI010000002.1:0-7029 GCA_035556995.1 Streptomyces sp. | reverse complement strand
CATCTCCTCGGCGCGCACGAACGAGTACGTACGGGTCCTGCTGCACCGCCTTGAGCCGTACGGGGACGAGCCGCGGGTGGCGGAACTGCGGGAGCAGGCCAGGCCGTTGCTGGCGGCGCCGGCGTGACCGCGTAATGGCGTGATGTCTTGACGTCCCAGGACAGGATGGCGTGATGTTCCAGGGCAGGCCGTCGCATGAAAACCGTAGGTGAGGGGTGACGGGGGCTCGCTGAGGGTAGTCACGGAGCGGAGGGGACGGCTCTGTCCTGCCCGGCATGATCCACGCGTGATGAGCAGCCGCGTGACCTGCGTCGCAGCCCATTGTCGGTGGTGGGGGTCATGATGGAAGACGTGCCCACCGATGCCTCCAGCGCGCACGCTGCGTACGCGGCGTTCCCGTACCCGCCGTACGCGACACAGACGACCAGCACCACCATGGGGAGGGCCGAACAAGTGCCGACGACGCCCGGCAGCTCCCGGCCCGCCCGCACCACGCGTACCGCCGGAACCGCCGCGCGGTACGACTGCGATGTGCTGATCGTCGGCGGCGGCATCGTCGGTCTCTCCACCGCCTACGCCATCACCCGTGCCGCGCCGGGCACGCGCGTCCTCGTCCTGGAGAAGGAGGATGGCCCTGCCCGCCACCAGACCGGGCGGAACAGCGGTGTGATCCACAGCGGGATCTACTACCGCCCAGGTTCACTCAAGGCACGCTTCGCGGTGCAGGGAGCGGCCGAGATGGTCAAGTTCTGCGCGGAGCACGGCATCGCGCACGACGTCACCGGCAAGCTGATCGTCGCCACGGAGCGCGAGGAGCTGCCGCGGCTGCACGCCCTCATCCAGCGCGGCAGGCAGCACGGCATTCCCGTACGGGAGTTGGGGCCCGCCCAGATCGCCGAGCGCGAACCGCACGTACGGGGCCTGGCCGCCATCCATGTCGGTACGACGGGGGTCTGCGATTTCGGCGCTGTCACACGGCAGTTGGCACAGCTCGCCCAGGACGGCGGCGCGGTCGTGCGGTACGGCGCGCAGGTCACGGCTGTGGACCGCCGCCCCGGCATGGGTGTGGCCGTCCGTGTGAGCGGCACGGCCCAGCCCGGCACCGCACGAACTGCCCCTGCGACGGGCCCGGCAGACTCGGCGGACTCCGCAAACCCCGCTGACCCCGCGAACTCCACACCCCCAGTGGGCACCTCCGTCGTGCGCGCCCGCGCCATGGTCAACTGCGCGGGCCTGCACTGCGACCGGATCGCGCAGCTGACCGGCGACGCCCCGCCGGCCCGCATCGTCCCGTTCCGCGGCGAGTATTTCGAACTGGCCCGCGAGCGTGAGGAGTTGGTGCGGGGCCTGGTCTATCCCGTGCCCGACCCGGCCTTCCCCTTCCTGGGCGTCCACCTCACCCGCGGCGTCGAGGGAGGTGTCCACGTCGGGCCGAACGCCGTCCCGGCTCTGGCCCTCGAGGGATACGACTGGCGTACGGTCCGTCCGCGCGAACTCGCGTCGGTGCTCGCCCATCCGGGCACGTGGCGGGTCGCCCGTCGCCACTGGCGTTACGGCGCGGGTGAGTTGCACAGGTCCCTGTCCAAGCGCGCCTTCACCAAGGCGGTCCGGCGGCTGCTCCCGGAGATCACCGAGAGCGACCTCATACCGTCCCCCGCGGGCGTACGCGCACAGGCCGTGCTGCACGACGGGACGCTCATCGACGACTTCCTCATCACCGAGGGACAGCACGCCGTCCATGTGCTCAACGCGCCCTCCCCCGCGGCGACGGCCTCACTGCCGATCGGCCGGGAAGTAGCAGCACGGGCGCTGGACGCACTGGGTGCGACGGTGCGCTGAGGAGGCGGCAGGGTGTCCCTCCTCCGTCCCTGCGTCGTCTTCCCTGACCGCTCCGGTCGGCTCACGGCCGCCCCCGCAACGCCCGTACAGTGGAAGCACTGTGTCTGAGAAACCTGCCATGTTCCCTGACGGCACCGGCCCCTCCGCCGACCCGGCCGGTTCGCATCACGAGCGGCGCATCCGCAGCTTCCAGCCCCGCCGTAGCCGCGTCACCGCCGGGCAGCGTTCCGCCCTGCTCCGCCTGTGGCCCAGCTGGGGCTTCGACATCGACGGGCTGCGGCGCCTCGACCTCGACGAGTTGTTCGCCGGTCAGGACGAAGCGCCCGCCGGTGCAGAGGCCGGTACCGGCGGCGGTGCCGGGTCCCCGCGGCCGCGCCCCGTCGTACTGGAGATCGGCTTCGGAATGGGAGAGGCGACCGCCGAGATGGCCGCCGCCGACCCGGACACGGACATACTCGCCGTGGACGTCCACACCCCGGGCCAGGGCAATCTGCTGCGTCTGGCGGAGGAACGCGGACTGTCCAACATCCGTGTGGGCAACGGCGATGCGATCATCCTGCTCCGCGAGATGCTCGCCCCCGAATCGCTTTCCGGGCTCCGCGTCTACTTCCCGGATCCGTGGCCGAAGAAGCGGCACCACAAGCGCCGTCTGATCCAGCCGGAGTTCCTCGACCTCGCTGCGGTCGCCCTCCGTTCCGGTGCCGTCGTGCACTGCGCCACGGACTGGGAGCCCTACGCCGAGCAGATGCTCGACGTCCTCTCCGGGCATCCGGCGTACGAGAACACCCAGCTCGACGGCGGTTTCGCACCGGACTCCGGCAGCCGCCCCCGTACCCGCTTCGAGGGCCAGGGCCTGCAGAAAGGGCACAAGGTGCGCGACGTGCTGTTCCGCCGCCTCTGAGCCGCCGCTGAGCCGCTGAAGAAGACGGCCGACGCCTAGCGAGGGCGAGGCCGGCAACCGGCCCCGCACCCAAGGCGGTTGGTGCCCGGAGTGCGGAGCCGGTCGCGGTCTGCCGTCCGGAAGGACCCGGTCCGGTCAGAGCCCGGTCAGAGCCCGGTCAGACGGTGCCGTAGGACGTGTCGTCGATCCCTTCGACCTCGATACGTTCCTTGCGCACCTGCCCGCGTACGGTCTCCTGCTCGACGTGCTCTTCCGTGACCAGGCGAATCCGCTCGACCGGTACCGCCTCGGTCTCCACGACCGCGCGCTCATCGTGCAGGACGACCTCATAGGCGTCCTCCGCGATCTGCGGTCCGCTCAGCGCGGCGTCCCTGTTGGCCTCGGTGATCGGCTCACGCTCGATGCGCACCTCCTCGTGACGTACGGGCACGCTCTGTTCGACCTCTTCCGTGACCACGTACTTACGCAGCCGCGCAGTGCCGGACTCGAAGCGTTCCGTCCCCACACGCAGGTGCTCCTCGGAGCGCGTCATGGCATCTTGCCCGATTGCGGAATCCATACGGCCGCCTTCACGCCCGGACGCCATCGCACCTGCCGAAGCAGCGCCTGCCGTGGCAGCCGGGCCCTTGTCGGCGACCGACTGGCCCTCCGCGGGCATCGCGCCGCTTCCCGCAGCCCCTGTACCGCCCGCGGCCGGCTCGCCGCCGAGGCCCGAGGTGTCGTCCCAGTCGAAGCCGTAGAAGTTGTAGAGCTCCCGCTCCTGCTGCTCGGTGAGGCGACCCTTCGAGACATCCATGTGAGGTGCGTCCCTCACCTTGGTCCTGGGGACCGGCACCTCGAGGTAGTCGTCAACGACGCGGCCCTCGTGAATCGGCACGAAGGTCTCCTGAGTGCCGAACAGACCGGTGCGGACAGTCGCCCACTCCGGCTCTCCGGTGCGCTCGTCGAGGAAGACGTGCCGGGCCTCGCCTATCTTCTTGCCATCCGCGTCGTAGATCATGTGGTCGACCACGGCGGGTATCTGCTCCTGGGAGATCATGAAGAGCCTCCTACTCCCAACGGCGTATCGCTCTTCTCTCAAGGCAAACGCCGCCCGACGCATCACGCACCTCGGGCTGGCACATCGGCAAGCAAATTCGGCCATATGAGTGAAAAGCACCGTTCGCGACGGCATCTCCGGGCCTCTCCTCCACCGAAGTCCAGCAATCCGGAGCACCCGCCGCCGGGCGGCCGTCCCCCTCGTTACTGTCGAGTGGTGGACGACGAGGCTTCCGGCGCGGCTGACGCGCCCACGTACACGGACCGCCCTCATGCGGCCGGGCAGAGCGGCGCCAGTGGGGGCACGGACGCGACGAGTACAAGCGGCCCGCATCCGCAAGTGGAGACGCCGGCGCAACCGCGGACGTACGCACAGCCGACCCAGGCCGCCCGGACCCAGCCGCACATGCAGCCGCACCCGCAACCGCACCCGCAACCGCAGCTCCAACCCCATCCGCACCCGCGTTCGCACCTCGACCCCGTCCCCGCGTACGCCCAGCAGCCCCAGTTCCCCGCCATGCCCGCCTCCCCGGCCGACTGGCGCTACCGCCCGCCCGCAACCCCCTCCTGGTGGCACCGCCACCGCCGCACGCTGCACGCTCTGGCCCTCATCACGCTGCTCACGCTCTGCGGGCTGACCATCCTGGGGCTCGTACGCCAGCAGACCGGCACCCTCGGTCTTCTCGTCGGGCTCGGCCTGGCCGTACTGCCCGTGCCCCTCCTCATAGCCGCCTTCCGCTGGATAGACGGCGTCGAGCCGACGCCCTGGCGCAACCACCTCTTCGCCTTCGCCTGGGGCGCGTGCGCGGCGACCCTCGTCGCTCTCCTCGCCAACGGCCTCGCCACGGACTGGCTCACCACGACGATCGTCGACTCCACCGGCCAGGCCGACGCGCTGGGCGCCACTGTCGTCGCGCCGATCGTCGAGGAGACCGCCAAGGGCACCGCCATCCTGCTGCTCTTCCTCTTCCGCAGACGCGACTTCGACGGCGTCACCTCCGGGCTCGCCCTCGCGGGCATCACCGCCACCGGCTTCGCCTTCACCGAGAACGTCCTCTACCTGGGCACCGCCTTCGGCGAGGACCAACTCCTGTCCCCCGACGGGCTGCACGAGTCGGTCACTGCCATGACGTTCTTCATACGCATCGTCATGGCCCCCTTCGCGCATCCCCTCTTCACCGCCCTCGTCGGCCTCGCCTTCGGCATCATCGCCGCCCTCCCCTCCATGCGGCGCAGTCTGCGCATCTCCCTCCCCGTCCTCGGCCTGCTGACGGCCTCGCTGCTGCACGCGATCTGGAACGGCTCGGCCTCACTGCCCGACGCGACGTTCATCGCGGTCTACGCCCTCTTCATGATCCCGGTCTTCACCGTCCTGGCCTGGCTGGCGATCTGGTCTCGGCTCCAGGAGCTGCACACCGTCCGGGACACCCTCCCCGCGTACGCGACCGCCGGCTGGTTCGAAGCGCCCGAGCCGTGGGGCCTGTCCTCCATGCGCGCCCGCACGATGGCCCGTTCGCTGGCCCGCCGTACGCACGGGCCCACCGGCGCCCGTACGGTCGCCGAATACCAGCACTTCGCCACATCCCTCGCCCTGCTGCGCGCCCGCGCCCAGCACGGCACACCCGCACCGGACTTCCCCGCGCGGGAACAGGAACTCCTCCACCACCTCTGGCATCGCCACGCCCTCGCCGGTCCTGCGACGACCTCCGCGGCGCTCAACCTCAACCCGTCGCTCAACCCGTCCCGCAACGCCGGGGGTTGGGGCCCGGCGCCCGGCCCGTACGGACAGCGGCACTTCCCGGTGCGGTAGCGGCGGCCTCACCCCAATCGGCCATCGACCCCGACGGCGACACCGCAACGGAGCGCTTCCGACCCGCCCGCCCGGTGAGAACCGGGCACCTGCGACGTCCGGAACCTCCCCGGCAATGCGGACGGGTCGCAATTCGTGGGGCAATACCGCCAGCTGAACGGCCGTACGGGGCCGGGCAGTTCGGGCATCTCCCCGTCCCCGCGCACACAACTCCGCACACCATGCGCTCATCCCATCGGCCATCGAACGCTTGCGGGCAGGTGCGCAGCACTGCCAGCATGCCCCGGGTCAGGACAAACGTGACGACGAGGTGGGGCACGCGTGCAACTGGCCGACTTGGCGGCTGCCGAGCAGCAGGCTCGCGAGGACGCTGTTGCCGCGCGCCCGGAATTCCTGGACTTCCTCGGGGAGTTCAGACACACGACCGTACTGGTGCCGCTCGACGATCAGGGTGGCCTGTGGTCCACCGAACCCGCCGGCACCCGATGGCTCCTGGTCTTCTCCGACGAAGAGGCCCTGAACCGCCTCGCCCACGCCGCCGGCGACTTGGACCTCCGGCAGCCCGGTACGAGCATGGCCGAGGGCAAACAGGTCTGGAACTACCGCAAGGTGCTGGGCTGGCGGCTCCTCGACTCCGTCATACCGGCCGCGGGACAGCCCTGCGGGGTGGCGCTCAACGCCGGCAGCAAGGACTGCAGGGTGCTGCCGCCGGTGAAAGGAATCGTCCCGGACACGGCGACGGCGGACGCGTACACAGCGGGCGGAGGCGGACGCCGCCGGCGATGACGCCGGCGCAAGTCCCTCAAGTACTGAGACCGGCGTGAAAGCATCGGCGACGGACACACTCCGTAACGGAAAAAGGTCCTGACCAGGCCCTGCCCCATGAGCCGGAAAGTACTGGACGAACGATGTTGTCGCAGAGCGAAGCCCACCACGCAGCACAGCGATTCCTTGACGGCGTCTACGCCGACGACCCGATCACGATCGTCCTGGAGCCCGGCCTGACCGAGGAATACCCCTGGGCCTGGACGGTCCGTTTCGACTCCCAGGAACACACCGACACCGGCGACTCCGCGAAGGCGCCCTTCACACGGGTGGTCATCGTCCCCAAGACGGGCGAGGTCCCGTTCTTCCCGCCCACGGACATGACGACCGAGGAATTCGACGCGTACGTCTCGTCGATCAAACCCGCCATCTGACGCCTACGAGGCGGAACGAAAGATGTCGACGGCCCCCTCGGAAACAGCCGCACCGCCGGCTTCGACGAACCACTCCCGCCCCATCCGCAGCCTGAACACAGGAACCGGCAGCCGCACCAGCATCCTCACGACATACGCGAACCGCCCGGCGCCCTCCGCCACTCGGATCGGTGCGCGGCAAGCGCCGCCCTCACCCACCCCCTTTCACAACGGCGGCACAGAGAAGGCGTCAACACCAGAAC
>DATMEI010000001.1:0-7122 GCA_035556995.1 Streptomyces sp. | reverse complement strand
GTCATCGACCGGCTCGTGCGCGGCGTCTCCAGCGGCGGCCTGCGGATGCGCAAGGGATGCACTCTGTCCGAAGTAGACGGGCTGGCACGCGGCATGACGATGAAAGAGGCCCTGCACTACAACCCGCAAGGCCGCTACATTCCCCTCGGCGGAGCCAAGGGCGGCATCGACTGCGACCCGCAGGACCCGGAAGCCTACGGTGTCCTCGTGCGCTATCTGCGCGCGATGCGCCCGTACATCGAGAACTTCTGGACCACGGGCGAGGACCTGGGCCTGACGCAGGCGACCGTCGAGTCGGCGGCGGCCGAAGCCGGTCTGGCCTCCACCATCCAAGCCGTCTATCCGTTGCTCGACGACGAGCGAACGGCGAGGCAGCGGCTCGACGCGGCCTTCGCCATCGACGTGGACGGCATCGGGCTCGATGAGCTGGTGGGCGGCTGCGGAGTCGCCGAAGCCGTGCTCGTGGGGCTCGACAGAGCGGGAGTCGCATACGAGGGAACCCGCGTCGCGGTGCAGGGCTTCGGCACCATGGGCGGGGCCACCGCGCGCTTCCTCTCCCGCGCGGGGCTGAAGATCGTCGCCGTGGCCGATGCGAAGGGGACCATCGCCGACCCCGGCGGGCTGGATGTGGAGGCCCTCCTCGCCGCCCGCGACGGGTACGGCGCTGTGGACCGCTCAGCCCTGGCACCGGGCAACACGCAGCTGCCGGGCAGCGCATGGCTGTCCACAGACGCCGAGGTACTGGTGCCCGCCGCGGTCTCCTACGCCGTCGACACCGTCAACCAAGGGCAGATCACTGCCCGTTGGGTCGTCGAGGCGGCCAACATGCCGGTGCTGCCCGAGGCCGAGGAACTGCTCGCGGCACGCGGGATCACCGTACTGCCGGACGTCGTCGTCAACTCCGGTACCAACGCATGGTGGTGGTGGACCCTCTTCGGCGACATCGGTGCGGACGCCGACGAGGCGTTCGCGTACACCCGCCGCTCGATGCGCGCGCTGATCGACCGGATGCTGGCCCGGGCCGAGACCGACGGCACCACCCCCCGCGCGGCGGCCCACGCCATCGTCGCCGACCGGCTGCCCGCCATCGCGGAGCGCTTCGGCTGGTACGGATGACCGGAGGGACACGCACGCCGTCCGCCGAGCCCGCCGGAGGGCTCGACAGCCTCTTCGCTCCCCGGTCGGTCGCCGTCGTCGGAGCCTCGCAGAACCCGGCGAAGTGGGGTTACTGGCTCGCGAAGGGAGCGCTCGCCGGAGCCCACCGACGTACGGTCCACCTCGTCAACCGGCGCGGCGGCGAGCTGCACGGCAACGCCTTCCTGCCCGAGCTGGGCGCAGTCCCGGCGATGCCCGAGCACGTCGTGGTGGCCGTCCCGCCGCAGGACGTCCGTCCAGTGGTGGCAACGGGACTGGCGGGCGGCGCCCGGTGCTTCACCGTCATCACCTCCGGCGGCGGAAGCGCCCACGAGGAGCGTGAGCTGGCGGCCCTCGTGACCGGCCAGGGCGCCCGGCTGCTCGGCCCCAACTGCATGGGCGTGGTCGACACGACGAGTGAACTCCGGCTGACCTGGGGCGACTTCCCCTCCGGGGGAGTGGGGCTGGTCTCGCAGAGCGGCAATCTCGCTCTGGAGATCGGCCGCCTGCTGGGCAGGGCAGGCCACGGGTTCTCCCGCTTCGTCTCGCTGGGCAACCAGCGGGACATCGACGCCGCCGACGCGCTGGACGCCCTCGTCGCACACGAGCAGACGAGAGCTCTCGCCGCCTACGTGGAGGACTTCCGGGACGGCCGCAGGCTCGCCCGCACCCTGGCCGCGGCGCATGCCGCCGGAAAGCCCGTACTCCTGCTGACCGTCGGGCGCAGCGACGCCTCCGGACGTGCCGCCGCATCGCACACCGGCGCCCTCGTCAGTGCCCGCGCGACGGTCGAGGCGGTATGCCGGGACTCGGGTGCACTGCTCCTCGACACGGCGGGAGAGCTGGTGGACACGGCCGTGTGCCTCCTGACGACAGCTGCCCGCACCCGCACCCGCATCCCCACCCCCCGCACCCGCGCGCCAGGGCCCGGCACAGGCACCGTCCGGGTGGCCGTCGTCGGAGACAGCGGCGGCCAAGGCGCTCTCGCCGCCGACACGTTCGCGGCATGCGGGCTCGAAGTCCCCGCCCTCCGCCAGGCCACCGCCTCTGCCGTCGCCGCGCACCTGCCGTACGGGGCGGGCTGCGGCAACCCGGTCGATCTGGCCGGTGCGGGCGAGCGCGACCTCGGCAACTACTCGCGCATCGCCCGGGTGTTACTGCACGGGGGCGACGCCGACGCCGTGGTCCTCACCGGATACTTCGGCGACTACGCGACCGCCAACCCCGCCCAGACAGCGCACGAGTGCGCGATCGCGCATGAACTGGCCGACGCAGCCGAGTCGTTCGAGTGCATGCTCGCCGTGCACACCATGGCCCGCGACACCCCGGCGGTCGCGGTGCTGAGGCAGCGTGGCATCCCCGTGTACGAGAGGATCGAGCAGGTTGCCCGTGCGCTGGCCGGCGTGGCGCGGCTGCGCGCGACCGTTCCCCGGCCGCCGGCCGAACCGCACGCCCCCGCCCCGGCCTCGCCGCCCCTGACCGACGGCGGCTACGAGACCGTGCGCGCGCTGCTGACCTCGTACGGACTCGCCACTCCGGCCGCCGAGTTCGTCACCTCAGACGGCGAGGCGGCGGACGCAGCCCACCGCATCGGCTACCCACTCGCGCTCAAGGCGATGGGCCTTCCACACAAGACCGAGGCGGGCGGCGTCGCACTCGGCGTCGCCGGAGAAGGGGCGCTGCGCAGCGCCTTCGCACGAATGCGGGAGGCAACGGGCGCCACCCGGTACGCAGTCGAGGCGATGACGACGCCGAAGCACGCGGTGGAACTCATCGCCGGCGTACGGCGCGACCCGGCGTTCGGCCCCGTCGTCATGGTCGGCATCGGCGGAGTGACCGCCGAACTGCTCGCGGACACGGTGCTCGCGCTGGCACCGCTCACCGACGACCAGGCACACGAGCTGCTGCTGTCGCTGCGCCACACACCGCTGCTCACCGGGTGGCGCGGCACCCCGTCGGTACGGCTGGACATCGCGGCACGGGCCTTGTGCGCGCTGGCGCGGGCCGCCGTCGAGCACCCCGAGCTGTCGGAGATCGAGGTCAATCCGCTCCTCGTGCACCCGGGAGGCGCGATCGCGCTCGACGCCCACGCCGTGCTCAACTCGGCGGAGAGTTCCGGCACATGAGCCGTCCGCCCCGTCTCCCCTATCCCTTGGCGCGGCGCGTCTTGGTCCCCGCCGCATAGAAGACGAGCCCGATCCCCAGGAACATCGACAGCGGCACCACCTGGCTCAGCGTGTACTGCAGGCGCTGCCCGGCGAATGCCTCGGGCAGCGAGTCGCCGGGCGATCCCGCTGAGCCGAACCAGCCCACCCCGAAGCCCGGCCACACCAGCACGACGACGGTGAAGGCGACCAGGCCGGTCGCGAGCACGGTGACGACCCAGGCCCCGATGCGGCCTCCGGGAACGACGTACGGGCGTGGGGTGTCCGGGTACTTGCGGCGCAGGACCAGCAGGCTCGGGAACGTGATCACGTACGAGATGAACGTCGTGGAGATCGTCAGCCCCAGCCCCGCGGCGAAGTACTTCTCGCCGTCGCCCTGGGTGAGGTTGAGCGCGACGACAAGCAGGATCGACCCGAGCACCGCCGAGAGCAGATTCACCCGCACCGGTGTGCCGTACTTCTCGGAGATGTGTCCCAGCCAGGCCGGGCCCGCGCCGTCCGCGCAGGCGACAGCCTGGGCGCGGTGGGCGCCCATGGCCCAGGTGACGCCGCTGGTGAGCAGGGCGATGATCAGGCCGGCTGCGGCGATGCCGCCGAAGACGGTGCCCGCACCGGTGAGCGTGACGGTGCCGTCCGCAGCGACCTGCCCGCCGTACACCGTGAAGACGGCCTTGCAGGCGTCGATGAAGCCGCCGAGCCTCGTGATCCCCTCGCTGGGCAGGACGAAGAGGATGCCGAGTATGGGGATGCCGTACAGCACCAGGGTCGCGAACCCCGACCGGAGGATGGAGAAGGGGATGTCACGCCGCGGGTTCCTCATCTCCTCCGCCGCGGAACTGGGCAGTTCGAAGCCGACGTAGTTGAAGATCAGTACGGGGACGAGTGCCACGAACCCCACGTAGGTGGGCACGAACTCACCCGCGGGCAGGGCGTGCACGCCGTGTTCGGCGGCGTAGATGAGGGCCGAGACGAGGAAGACGGCCAGCAGCACGATACGGCCGACGGCTCCCGCGATCGGCACCCACTTGCCGACCCTCACCGACTGGACGACGGCGAGCGCACCGCCCCAGATGAAGACGAGCCCGGCCACGTACTTCCACGCCCCGGGCAGCGGACTGAAGAACTCCTCCCAGGTGGTGAGGGCGACGATGCACAGACTGCCGCCCACCCAGACGGGGTTGGAGATCCAGTAGAGGAGCTGGTTGACACCTGCGGTGAGCCGGCCGAAGGCGAGCCGGGTCCAGACGTACGGGCCGCCCTGCACGGGAAAGCTCGACCCGAGTTCGGCGACCAGCAGCCCGTACGGCAGGAAGAAGGCGACCGCGAGTATCGCCATCCACGTGAGGCCCTGTGGACCTTCGGCCGCGACCGAGCCGATGGTGTCGAGCCCGACGAGGGTGCAGATCAGGAAGAGCAGCACGTCGAACCGGCGCAACTCCTGGCGCAGTCTTCCGCGTTGCTCGCCCCAGCCCTTGGACAGATCGGGGGCATCGGGTGCCGGAGCTCGGGTCGGCGGTGCTTCGGTCACGGGCGGACTCCTGCGGCAGCACGGAACGCGTACGGGCGTGGCATCTCCAACTGACTGAATAGCCAGTCAGTAGAGAGCGACTGTGGCCCGCGTCCGGCACCCTGTCAAGAAGATCCCGCCGAGATCTTCCGGCCAGGTCGCCCGTCGGCCCGTGTGTAGGGTGACGAGGTGGCGAGAGTGCGACTGAGCGTGGAGGAGCGGCGCGAGGAATTGCTGCGTGCCGCGGTGGAACAGATCGAGCTGCGCGGCGTTGCGGCTGTCCGTATCGCCGATGTCGCATCGAGCCTCGGCGTCAGCAACGCCCTGGTGCTCTACCACTTCGCGACGAAGGAGAGGCTCGTCGCAGCCGCGTTCGTCCACGCCGCCGAAGGCGACCTGGCCCATCTGCGCAAACTGCTCAGCCGCCGCACCACCGCCCTGCGCAGACTGCGTGCGGCCCTGCGCTGGTACGCCCCCACCGGCCAGGCCAAGGGCTGGCGGCTGTGGATCGAGGGCTGGGCGGCGTCGCTGCGCGAGCCCGTACTGCGCCAGGTCGCCAGCGACCTGGATCAGCGGTGGAAGGCGGCGCTGACCGAGGTCATCGCGGAGGGTGCGGCGGCAGGTGAGTTCCACTGCGAGGACCCCTCGTCCGCGGCCTGGCGGCTCACCGCCCTGCTGGACGGTCTGGCGGTGCAGACGATCTCGTACACCGGGCCTCTCTCGCGGGCGGCCATGCTCCAGTGGACCGATGACGCACTCGTCCGTGAACTGGGCATCGACCGCGGCGCGTTGACGACCGCCGGACGGTAACTGCCCTTACGGAGCGGCCCGTGCATCGTCAGCCGACCGGGGCGGGACCGGGCAAGAATGGGCGAGCAGGCCGACGCGCGTGACCTCACACCTCGATCAGGTCGGCGGCGCCGTGTGTCAGCACGCGTGTGCCGGTCTCCTCCACGAGGAACGTCTGGCTGAGACCGACGCACCTGACACCGAACGACCTGAACGAAGCCGGCACATGGAACGCCATTCCCGCGCGCAGCGGTTCCGGGTTGTCGGCGGTGATGTAGAAGTTGCCGGTGTCCATCCAGTGCGGGGGATGGGCGAGACCGACGGGATAACCGAGCATGTGGTGGAAGACCTCGTCGTCCCGCAACGGACCGATCTCCTTGAGACATTGCCGGGCCACCTGCGAACAGGGCACGCCCGGCCGGGCGTTGTCGAGGACGGCCGCGAGTGTCGTCTTCGCAAGCCCGGCCAGCCGCTGGACTGCCGGTGACGGCCGGCCCTGTACGAGGGTTCTCATCACCGGCGCGTGGTAGCGGTGGGACGCCCCGGCGAATTCGAGGAACGTCGTGCCGTCGCTCAGCGGGTCGCCCTTCCACGAGGAGTGCGGAATGCCGCTGCGCGGTTCGGTGACGACGAGCGGTCCCCAGGCGGACGAGGCGTTGGCCCCTGCCAGCAGCGCCTGGGAGATCCGCGCGGCGACCGAGGAATCGGTGGCGCCCTGCTCGCCGGCGGCCAGGACGGCCGCGTCGACGCCGCGCCGGGTGGCTGCCGCGGCCTGTTCCATGTACCGGATCTCGGCGGGGGACAGCACGAGTTTGAGGTTCTCGACGAGGTACTCGCCGTCGACCAGGTCGAGTTGGCTCTCGCCGAGCAGGCCGATCAGCTGCGGCGGCGTCGAGGTGTTCCCGAACTCGATGGCGAGCCGGGCACGTTGGGGCAGGCTGCCGGTCACGTGCCGCGCGATCAGCTCCGACTTGCTCCGGGTGTTCGCGTAGCTGCAGTACAGGATGTTCTGCGCGGTGGAGCTGGCCAGGGCGCGCCCGACCTCCAGATCGAGGACGTACAGGAACGTCTCGTCCCTGGTCACCAGCAGCGGCTGCGGCGCGGTCTCCGCCGTGTGATAGCCGCACAGGTACTCCACGGCGGACGGCCGGAAGACGAGGATCGCCTCCGCGTCGATCACGGAGAGCTGATCGCGGACCTGCCGCAGACGGTGCTCGTACTCGTCCGCGGCGAACGGCAGCGGCTCGGCGGATTCCACCGTGTGGATCGTTTCGGGGGTCAGCCATGGGGGCGTCGCGGCATCGCCGAGACCCACCAGATTCCTCTCCGATGCCGACTCGGCGCCGAGCGCCATGCACCCACCGTCCCTTCCCCACTGATCGGTTGGTCCCCTGCAGAACCTCAGGCAACGGGACCACGCTGCAAAGGGAAAGGTCAACCGTTGTTCTACTCAGAAACGGCTGTTAGCGTCCGGTCACCGTTACGTCACCGGCGTCGAAGCGACTCCGTTCATGCCGGATCGATCGG